>JAEXKM010000377.1 GCA_023445705.1 Pseudomonadota bacterium | reverse complement strand
GTCCAGACTGCTCCGCCTCCCGACCGCGCGGCCAAGCCGGCCGCCGGCCCCAAGGCCACGGCCGGGTTCGAGCAGCTCCGCGCCGCCCAGGGCGCGGCGCCCGCCACCCAGGTGGTGCGCGAGCAGAGCGAGTACTACCACGCCACCAAGACCACGATCTTCAACGCCCTGCTCAACACGATCGACCTGGCCCAGCTCGCCCAGATCGATCCGCGCCACGCGGCCGAGGAGATCCGCGACATCGTCGCCGAGCTGGTGGCGATCAAGAACGTCTCGATGTCCGTCGCCGAGCAGGACATGCTCGTCCAGGACATCATCAACGATGTCCTCGGCTATGGGCCGCTGGAGCCGCTGCTGGCCCGCGACGACATCGCCGACATCATGGTCAACGGCGCCAACCGCGTGTTCATCGAGGTCAGCGGCAAGGTCCAGCTGACCAACGTCCGCTTCCGCGACAACGTCCAGCTGATGAACATCTGCCAGCGGATCGTCAGCCAGGTCGGCCGCCGCGTGGACGAGAGCTCGCCGATCTGCGACGCCCGTCTCCCGGACGGCAGCCGCGTCAACGTCATCGCCCCGCCGCTGGCGCTCGACGGGCCGACCCTGACCATCCGGAAGTTCAAGAAAGACAAGCTGACCATGAAGAACCTGGTGGAGTTCGGCTCCATCAGTCCCGAAGGGGCGAGGGTTCTGGGCGTCATCGGCGCCTGCCGATGCAACGTGGTCATCTCCGGCGGCACCGGCTCGGGCAAGACCACCTTGCTCAACACCATGACCGCCTTCATCGACCCGACCGAGCGGGTCATCACCTGCGAGGACGCCGCCGAGCTGCAGCTCCAGCAGCCGCACGTGGTGCGCCTGGAGACGCGCCCGCCCAACCTCGAGGGGCAGGGCCAGATCACCATGCGCGACCTGGTCCGCAACTGCCTGCGGATGCGTCCCGAGCGGATCATCGTCGGCGAAGTCCGCGGCTCGGAGGCCTTCGACCTGCTGCAGGCGATGAACACCGGCCACGACGGCTCCATGGGCACCCTCCACGCCAACAGCCCGCGCGAGGCGATCAGCCGCCTGGAATCGATGATCACCATGGGCGGCTATGGCCTGCCCTCGCGCACCATCCGCGAGATGATCGTGGGCTCGGTGGACCTCATCATCCAGGCCGCGCGCCTGCGCGACGGTTCGCGCCGCATCACCCACGTCACCGAGGTGGTCGGGCTGGAAGGCGACGACATCGTCACCCAGGACCTCTTCGTCTACGAGATCAGCGGCGATGACGAGCAGGGCCGCGTGCTCGGCCGCCACCGTTCGACCGGCATCGGCCGTCCGCGCTTCTGGGACCGCGCCCGCTACTACGGCCTCGAGCGCGAGCTCGCCGAGGCCCTCGATGCGGCGGAATAGGCGATGCTGCTGACCCTCCTCGCCGCGGTGCTCGGCTTCGTGGTCATTGCTGGCCTCGGCTTCGCCTTCGCCGGCCCGTCCTCGACCGCCAGCGCCAAAACGCTGAAGCGCGCGCAGATCGTCACCGGCCGGCAGGCCGCGCGCGAAGCGGTGCGCCGGCCCCAGAACACCCAGGAACAGCGCCGCAAGCAGATCATCCTTACCCTGAAGGAACACGACCGCGAGCAGCGGAAGGCCCGGCTCAGCATCGCCTCGCGGCTCCGCCAGGCTGGGCTGAGCATCTCGGTCTCCATGTTCTGGATAGCCAGCGTCCTGGCGGGCGTCGTGGCCTTCGTCGCCTGTCTCGCCCTGCGCCAGTCGCCCTTCATCGGCCTCGGCCTCGCTTTCGGCGCCGGGGTTGGCCTGCCGCGATGGATCCTGGGCTTCCTGACCACGCGCCGGGTGAAGCGGTTCACCGAGGCCTTCCCCGACGCCCTCGACATCGTCGTCCGCGGTATCAAGTCGGGCCTGCCGGTGAACGACAGCCTGCGGATCATCGGCAAGGAGGCGCCCGAGCCCCTGGCCTCGCAGTTCAACCGCCTGGTCGAGGGGCTGGGCATGGGCATGACCATGGAGCAGGCGCTCGAGAAGATGCACACGGAGATACCGACCTCCGAGGTGCGCTACCTCGCCATCGTGCTCGGGATCCAGGCCAAGACCGGCGGTAACCTGGCCGAAGCCCTCGGCAACCTTTCGTCCGTCATCCGCGCGCGCAAGCTGATGCGCGAGAAGGTCAAGGCGCTGGCTGCGGAGGCCGTCGCCTCGGCCGCGATCATCGGCTCGCTGCCCCCGCTCGTGGCGATCATGCTGCTCGTCACCGCGCCCGACTATGTCGGCGTGCTGTTCTCCGATCCCCGCGGCCACATCCTGCTGATGATCGGCGGCTTCTGGATGGCCTGCGGCATCTTCGCCATGCGCAAGATGATCAACTTCAAGCTCTAGGGACGGACGTGGTCGAGGCGCTCACCAACCCGGCGAACCTGCTGACCGCCTTCGTGGCCCTGGTCGCCTTTGCGACCATCGTCACCATCGCCTTGCCCATGCTGAACCGCAGCAATCTGGAGACCCGGCTGAAGTCGGTCTCCAGCCGCCGCGAAGAGCTGCGGCGCAAGTCGCGCGCGGCCCTGGCCAAGGGCGGCTCGGGCGGGCTGCGCCACGTGGACGAAGGGCTCTACAAGAAGGTCGTGGAACGTCTGCAGCTCTCGCGGCTGCTGGAAGATCCCAAGGTCGTCGAAAAGCTCGCCCAGGCCGGCTATCGCGGCCCGCGTCCCGTCAGCACCTTCTACTTCTTCCGCTTCGTGCTGCCCTTCGTCTTCGCGGTGCTGACCGGCGCCTATCTCTTCCTGCTGAAGGACTTCGGCCTGCCGGCCATGACGAGGTTCGCGATCACCGTGGGCGCCCTGACGGCCGGCTACTACGCGCCCAACGTCTTCATCAGCAACACGGCCCAGAAGCGTCGCGAGTCGATCGTGGGGGCCTTCCCCGACGCCCTCGACCTGCTGCTCATCTGCGTGGAGAGCGGCATGTCCATCGAGGCCGCCGTCCAGAAGGTCAGCCAGGAGATCGGCGGAACCTCCATCGAACTGGCCGAGGAACTCAGCCTGCTGGCCGCCGAGGTTTCCTACCTGCCAGAGCGCCGCCTGGCCTATGAGGGCCTCGCCCGCCGCGCCAACCACCCGGGCATCAAGTCGGTGACCACGGCGATGATCCAGGCCGAGCGCTACGGCACCCCGCTGGGCGCCGCCCTTCGCGTCATGGCCAAGGAGAACCGCGACCTGCGCCTCTCGGCCGCCGAGAAGAAGGCCGCCCAGTTGCCGGCCAAGCTGACCGTGCCGATGATCGTCTTTTTCCTGCCGGTGCTGTTCATCGTCATCCTTGGGCCGGCCATCCTGCGGGTCCGCGACATCCTGAGCGCCGGCGGCGGCTAGGGCCTCGCCCGATAGCCCAGATAGGCCCGCGACAGCTTCACCAGTTCGTCCTCGAATTCCTGGCTCAGCAGGAAGTCGACCCCCTCCAGCACCGCCGCGCGCATCGCCCCCTGCACCGCGCGCGACAGGACGAAGCCGGCGATCGGCGACAGCGGCTTGCCGTCGGCGTCGACGAACGAGGTCTCCACCGGGCCGAAGCCTTCCGCCAGCTTGCGGTGGTCGGCATGGGCCAGCATCGCCATCATCGCCACCTGGCGGGCCTTGGTCCGCCCCTCGAAGGCGTGCAGGAAGGCGCGGATCATCGCCCGGTCGCGCGCCACGCCCTCTATCGGCCCGGCCATCGCCTGGGCCACGACCTTCCGGAAGGCCAGCGTCTCACGCATGCCCATCGCCTTCAGGATCGCCTGCTTGTCGGGGAAGTAGCGATAGAGCGTGCCGATGCTCACCCCGGCCCGTTCGGCCACCGCATTGGTGTTGAACCCGGCTTCGCCGTCGCGCTCCAGAACCTGAGTTGCGGCGTCCAGGATGAAGTCGATCGAGGCGCGCGACCGCTCCTGCCGCGGCGCTTGGCGAATATTATCAAGCTCTTCCACCGGGCGCTCCCAGGTTCGCCACGTTTCTTGGAAGTCGAATAACAGACCCCTCCGGCCGCGCCTAACCTTCACCGCATCAGCAACTGCGAATGAGGTTCGCCATGACCTGGGCCACCGATCGGCTGGAAGCGCTCGCCGCCGGCGAGGTCACCCCGCCGCCCATCGTCCGCACCCTGAAACTCGGGATCTTCGACGAATGGGGCGAGGGATGGGTCCGCAAGACCTGGACCCCCGATCCCGACCTTTCGACCGAGGACGGCTCTCTGTTCGGGGGTTACATCGCAGCCCTGGCCGACCAGGCTCTGGCCTTCGCCGCCATGACCGTCGTGCCCGACGGCGCGGCCTTCCGGACCATCAATCTCAATCTCAATTTTCTGCGGATGGGCCTCAATCACGGCCTGCAGATCGAGGCGCGGATCGTCAGCCGCTCGCGCCGCCTGATCACCGCGCGGGTCGAGTTCCGCGATGAGGCCGGCGCCCTGCTGGCCGAAGCCACGGGCCAGCAGCTGGTTCTGCCCTATGAGGATGCGCGGGCGCGGGGCGCCCCTGCGAGTGGGGACGCCCCGGCCACGGTTTAGAACAGGGCTCGCCTAGGTTCTGGCGTCGCCCGTCTTGCCCGGCTGGATCGCGCCGGTGTCGATCCCGGTCGAAAGACCGCCGCGGGTGTCCTTGGCGCGGTCGACCGGGGTGGGTTCCAGGGTGTCGTCGTCCTCGCGCACATGCTGCGGGGGGACCTTGCGGTCATCCTGGGGCCGCGGATCGGGTTGATTGGCCATCTCGGATCTCCTTTCGGTCACCCAAGGCCAATCCCTCCCGCCATGCGAGGTTCCAAGGTCGTGGCCAACCCCCGACGACGCTCGTCATCCTCGGCCGCGCAAGCGTGCCGGGGATCCATACGCGCCGGGAGCGGGAGCCTTGGTCGCGGCCGCCGCCCCGATCGCCGAACTTCGAGTCTATGGATGGCCGGGACCTGACGGCCCGGCCATGACGAGCCAAGGATCGTGACGCCCTAAGCCGCCAGCGGCCCGCCGGCGATGGTGATCCGGTGCATCAGGCGGTGATGGCCCTGATAGTCGTTCATCGCCTGGTGCCAGGTGGCGCGGTTGTCCCAGATCGCCATCGAGCCGGGCTTCCACTGGAAGCGATGCACGAACTGCGGCTTGACCGCGTGCTGGTAGAGATAGCCCAGCAGCGCCCGGCTCTCCTCGGCGGTCCAGCCCTCGAAGCCCAGGGTGAAGGCCGGGTTCACGTACAGCGCCTTGCGGCCGCTGCCGGGGTGGGTGATCACCGCCGGGTGGATCGCCGAGGGCGTGTCGTCATGGCCCGCCAGGTGCGCCTGGTCGGTCCGGCCGAAAACGCCGTCCTTGCCGTAGATGTGCTCGGATGCGTGCACCGCCCGCAGGCCCGCCAGCGTCGCCTTCAACCCGTCCGACAGCGCATCATAGGCTGCGTACATGTCGGCGAACATGGTGTCGCCGCCGGTGGGCGGGGTTTCGATCGCCAGCAGCACCGATCCCATGGCCGGCGCCTGGTCGTAGCTGTGGTCGGTATGCCAGCCCCCGCCGATATTGGTGGTCTGGGTTTCGGTCTTCTCGACCTTGGCGATCTGCGGATAGCGCTCCGAGGGCGGAAAGTAGCGGTTCACGACGATCGGCCCGATCCGCTCGGCGAAAGCGATATGCTCTTCCGGCGTCAGGTGCTGGTCGTGAAGGAAAGCTACGCCGCGACGAAACACCGTCTCGCGGATCAGATCGATCTCGCTATCGGTCGCCTTGGCTACGAAAACGCTATTGATTTCCGCGCCGCAGCCATCGGTATCACGGACAAATGCGGTCATGATCGCCTCCCTATTTTGAGCGTCCGAAACTCGACTTAACCACTCGGCTTTCCGTTAGATTGTCACTCAAGTTACACTTCATGGCGAATGATCGCGAAATCGCGCTGGCCGCTCTGCGCTCCTCCCGCTGGCTGTCGGCCTATCCGGAGGGCCTGGCCGAATTGCTGGTGGGGGAGGGCGTCCTGCGCCGCCACGACGAAGGCGCCTGGCTGCAGGCCGAGGGCGACGAGGCCGCCGGCGTAACCTTTCTCGTCCAGGGCGCGGCCGAGCTGTTCGGGCGCGCCTCCAACCAGAAGGACGTCTGCCTGGCCTATCTGAAGGGCGGCACGGCCTGGGGCCAGACCCCGAACTTCGGCGGCGGGCCGCGCCTGGCCACCGTCATCTGCGCCGAGCCCAGCCTCGTGCTGCACCTCTCCGACCAGACCCTGCGCCGCGTCGCCCATGCCCGGCCCGAGGTCTGGCAGGCCGTCACCGGTCTCCTCTACATGCAGCTCGGCATGGCCATGCAATGGGCCGTCGACGTGCTGGCGCTGGGTCCGCGCGAAAGGATCGCCACCCGCCTGCTGACCATGATGCGGGCCGGCTCTCCCGCCGACGTCTTCCACATCAGCCAACAGTCCCTGGCCGAGATGGTCGGTCTGACCCGCAAGACCGTGAACCTGCACCTGGCGACCCTGCAGGACCAGGGCGCGGTGAAGCTGGAATACGGCCGCATCCGCGTCCTCGACGTCGGGCTCCTGGAGCGCGTCGTGACCGCCGAGCCGGCCTGGACATAGCAGCGCCCGCGCCCGCGGGTGTATATCGGATAGGGGCCGCCGCACCGGAGACGGATCATGGACGATCGCGCGACGGCCCTGGCCAAGGTTCCCGCCGTCACGCTGGGCTTTTGGGTCATCAAGATCCTCTGCACCACCCTCGGAGAGACCGGGGGCGACAGTGTCTCGATGACCTGGCTGGGTGAGACGACGGCCGATGCCGGCGCCTCCGGACTGAACGGCTATCTGGTCGGCACGCTGATCTTCGGCGTGGTGCTGGCGGCGTTGGTGGCGGCCCAGATCCGGGCCAAGCGTTTCAACCCCTGGCTCTACTGGGCGACGATCGTCGCCTCGACCACCGCCGGGACCACCCTGGCCGATTTTTGCACGCGCTCCCTGGGCATTGGCTATCCGGGCGGCTCGCTGTTGCTTCTGGCCTGCGTCCTGGCTTCGCTGCTCGCCTGGTATCGGACGCTCGGCAGCGTCTCGGTAAACACGGTCACCGGCCCCGGCGAAGAGCTGTTTTACTGGGTCACCATCACCTTTTCCCAGACGCTCGGCACCGCCCTTGGCGATTGGGCGGCGGACGGAGGCCTCGGCTATGCGGGCGGAGCTCTCGCCTTCGGCTTGGCGCTGGCGGCGCTCGCCGGCCTCTACCTCTGGACACGGACGAACCGGGTCTTCCTGTTCTGGGCCGCCTTCATCCTGACCCGCCCGCTCGGCGCGACGGTCGGCGACTTCCTCGACAAGCCGCTGGCCAAGGGCGGCCTCGACTTCAGCCGCCCCCTGGCCACCCTGGTCCTGGGGGTGGCGATCATCCTGCTGATCCTGCTGCTGCCCCAGCGTCCTGGCCAGCACCCGGGGGCCGAGCGCGCCGCGTGACGCGCGCTCCAGAGGAACGTCGCTCGGGCTGGTCGGTTTGGATCAGCGCTCGCTCGGGGACGGCTTTCGTGGTCGGCCGTCATGGGCGCCAAGCGGTCTGGCTGGCGCATCGAGCCAGGCATAGGGGCTGTCTCGTTCGACCTCCGGGTTCAGAGGATAGCGGCCGCGATTCTCCGGCTTCCGCTTTTCGCCGACGACGATCAGCCTGACCTCCTCATCGGTGTTGTTCAGGAAGGTGTGGCAGATGCCCGGTCCCAGCCGGAAACGCGACGCTGTCACCTGGCTCCAGCCGATGCAGTTCTCCGTCGATCCAAACGTCTGGTCGCCCTTCAGTTACGAAGACGAACTCTTCTTCAGCGCTTTCGGCGTGGGGATAGGAGGTCCGCCGGCCGGGGAGCAGCCGAACATGATGTATGCCGATGCGGGTCAAGCCGAGCAGGCGGCCTATCGAGGCGTCAAAGCCCATTGGCTCGTCGTCGCCGTCATATCTGTGCGGCTCCGCCGACTCCAACTTCGACCAATGAGCTATGAAAGGCGGACGATCGGCCATGCTGTTCACCCGGAAAAAGGGGGCGTTGAAAGCCTTGATCGAGGCTTTCCAACAATCACCCGGCTCTATTGGCTCCCGCCTCGCAGGATCTTCTCCATCGCCTTTCCCTTGGCCAGCTCGTCGATGAGTTTGTCCAGGTAGCGGATCTCCCGCATCAGCGGCTCTTCGATCTCTTCCACGCGCACGCCGCAGACCACGCCCTTGATCTCCGCGCGGGCGGGATTGAGGGCGGGCGCTTGCGCGAAGAAGGTCCGGAGGTCCGACGTCTGTGCGATCTGGCGCTCCAGGTCCTCTTCGCTGAAGCCGGTCAGCCAGGTGATGATCGCGTCGACCTCGGCCTTGCTGCGCCCCTTCCTCTCCGCCTTGGCGAGATAGAGCGGGTACACGCTGGCGAAACTGGTCGTGTAGATGCGGTGCTCGGCCATTTATCCGATCCGTCTTGATCTGAGCTGCGCCGGGATCTTAACACGCTCCCTATCCGTGCAGAGCGCCAACCTTCGGGTGTTTTCTCAATACAATCATAAGGATAACACCTCTCGGTTGCGGCGTTGACGCTTGCTCGCGTCCTGGCGGAAGGTTAAAAGAACGTCGGTATTTATTAGTCCAGACCGTCGGGGGGACCGATAGGGAGGACTGCCATGAAGAAGCTGCTACTGGCGGCATGTGCGACGTTCGCACTTACCTCCGGCGCCCACGCTGCGATCATACCTACGCTCGATAGCGTCACCGCCGATGGGTCGGACTGGATATTCTCGTACAGTGGAACGCTCGCGGGCGATCAGGGCCTGATCCAAGGGTCCAAGCTGATCATCTACGACTTCGCGGGCTATGTTAACGGCAGCATAGATGTCGGCATCTATGGTCCCAGCCTGGTCGCCAGCACCGAGCTGGTTTCCGCCATCCTGCCGCCGCCGTCCGACACTGACGACCCGCTGATCCCGAACCTCGTGTTCACCTGGACAGGCGCTCCGTTCAACGCCAGCGGCGGCCCGTTCGCCGACGTCTCCTTCGCAGGGCTGACCGCCAAGTCGATCTACAGCGGCGTTCAGAACGATGGCTTCTCGGCCATGGCGGTGACGAACAACGGCAGCGCCACCGGCGACCTGAGCTTCAACTCCGGCCGCGTCGGCGTTCCCTCGGCGGTTCCAGAGCCAGGGACCTGGGCGTTGATGATCCTGGGCTTCGGGGGCGCTGGAGCGGCCTTGCGCGCTCGGCGGCGTTGGGTGGTCGCTTGACCGCCTGACTGTTTCGACGCCGCCGTCCCCCTCACTCCCGGCGGCGTCGAACGCCTTTCATCCCCGCTTGGCCGGCAGCACCGCCATCAGCGCGCGGGTGAAACCGACCGGGGCCACCGTCAGGTGGTCCTCGTCCTCCAGCACCGTGGAGCGGACCTGCAGGCCGGGATAACCCCGTGACTTCAGCTTCTGCTCCATGGCCCGCACGTCCCCGACCATGTCGGCGTCGTCGGTGTTGCGGGGGCTGGGCCCCGGAACCTCATAGGCGCCGATGTACATGAAGACGTCGGCCGGCAGGTCGCGGTGGCTGCGCGCATAGTCCGCCTCCACCCGCATCGTGTGCCCCTTGTCGAACCAGAAGGACGGGCTGCCCAACACGTAGCTGTGGAACAGCGTCGGGTCCGAGAACAGCACCTGCGCCCCCAGCAGCCCGCCATAGGAGTGGCCCAGCAGCACCCGCCGGGCCGGATCGGCGCGGAACCGGCTCTCGATGAAGGGAATGGCCTGGTTCTTCAGATAGGTCTGATAGGCCGGGCCCTGGCCATGCAGGCTGGCCTTGGCGCTGCTCGGCCCGTTCGGCGTCGGCGTATAGTCGCGGTTGCGGCTGGCCACCCCGCTGTCGCCGCGGGAATAGGACAGCCCGACCAGGATGAACTCCTCGATCACCGGCCCCTCCAGGTTCACCCGCCGCGCGATCTGGCGGATGATCGGGAACGCGTAGTCGGCGTCGGTGACATAGACGACCGGATAGCGCCGCTCGGGGCTGGTCTCATAGCTGGCCGGCAGGCTGACGAAGACCTCATATTCCCGGCCCGACACCGGATCGGGCACGGTCCACACCTGGGTGCCGGCCAGGGCGTAGGGCGCGCCCTCGGCCTTCGCCGCGACGGCCGCCGGAGCCTGCGCATCCGCCCGCTCGGTGCAGGACCACGTCCCCGCCGCCGCCAACAGCACCATCGCCAGACCAAAAGCTCTCATACCCGACTCCCTCGAAGCTCTGCCGGAGGTAGCCCAGGTGCGGCCGCGCCGAGGTTGACATTCCCGTGTCCCGAATAACAACGATATGCGCAGGGGTTCTGGGGAGGATCAGATGCGCTACGCATTGAACGCTGCGGCCGCCGCTGCGCTGGGGCTGTCGCTCGCCAGCTTCGCGCCCGAGCCCAGGATTTCGCCCGAACTGCTGGCCGCCCTCGATCCCAGCGCCATGGCCGCCTCGGTCTGCGGCGCGAAACAGGCGGGGCTGGCGCTTTCCAAGGCGCTGGTCATGGCGCAGGCCGCCGCCGCCCCGGCCAGCCAGGCCGGTCCCATCCCGCTCTATCCCGACCTGGCGAAATCGCCCTTCCCGGCGACGACCTCCAACCCCCAGGCGCGGGCCTATTTCAGCCAGGGCCTGCTGATGGCCTACGGCTTCAACCACGCCGGCGCCGTCCGTTCGTTCCGCGAGGCGCAGAAGCTCGACCCCGACTGCGCCATCTGCTGGTGGGGAGAGGCCGTAGCCCTCGGCCCGAACATCAACGCGGCCATGGACGAGCGCGACCGCGACGCCGCGCTCGCCGCCATGGACCGCGCCATGGCCCTGCGCGAGCGCGCCTCGCCGATGGAGCAGGCCCTGATCGAGGCGGTGGCCAAGCGCTATTCCCGCGATCCCAAGGCCGATCGCGCGGCCCTCGACGGCGCCTACGCCGACGCCATGCTCGAGGTGGCCCGCCGCTTCCCGGCCGACGACGACGTCGCCGTCCTCGCCGCCGAGGCGGTCATGGACACCAGCCCCTGGAACTACTGGCAGCCCGACAAGAAGACCCCCGTCGGCCGCAGCGGCGAGGCCGTGCGCCTGGTCGAGACGGTGCTCGCCCGCAATCCCTCCCAGGTCCAGGCCGGCCATCTCCAGATCCACCTGCTGGAGGCCGCCGATCCCAAGCGGGCCGAGGCCGCCGCCGACCGGCTCTCCAACCCCGTGGCCCCCAGCGCCGCGCACCTCGTGCACATGCCCTCGCACATCTTCTATCCGCGCGGCCGCTATGCGGATTCCATGCGGGTCAACGTCGCCGCCGCCCGCGCGGACGAGGCCTATATCCGCAGCGCGGGCGACCACGGCCTGGTGCGCTACGGCTACTATCCGCACAACGTCCACTTCATCGTCACCTCGGCCCAGATGGCCGGCGACATGACCACCGCCATCGACGAGGCGCGCCGCCTGCGCACCCTGCTCGACCCCGACACCTCGGCCAAGGTCGCCTGGGTGCAGGCCATCGACGCCGCCCCCTACCAGGCCATGGCCCAGTTCGCCGAGCCCGCGGCCATCCTCGACATGCCCCCGCCCGACGCCCGGCTGCCCTACGCCCAGGCCATGCGCCACTACGCCCGCGCGATCGCCTATGCCCAGCTCAAGGACCAGGCCGGGTTCGCGCGCGAGCTCGCCGCCATGCAGGGCCTCGCCAAGTCGGACGCCTTCGCCGACATGATCGCCCAGGGCGTTCCGGCCCCCGACCTCCTGGCCTTGGCGCAGGCCGTCGCCCAGGGCCGCAACGCCACCGCCCAGGCCCGCTACGACGAGGCCATCGGCCACTACCGCCAGGCCATCGCCCTGGAGCGGGCCATCCCCTACCAGGAGCCGCCCTACTGGTATTACCCGGTCAACCAGTCCCTCGGCGCGGCCCTCTACCTGGCCGGCCGCCACCAGGAGGCGGGCGAGGCCTTCCGCGCCGCTCTCGTCCAGGCGCCCAACAACGGCTGGGCGCTCTACGGCCTGGCCCAGGTCGAGGCCGCCCAGGGCCGCCAGGCCGACGCCGCCGCCGCCCGCGCCGCCTTCACCCGCGCCTGGGCCGGCCAGCCGCAGTGGCTGAAGATGGAGCGGCTGTAGGGCAGGGGGCTGTCGCGCCCTCAGGTTTCGTGACCATCGCCGCGATATTCATCGGCGAGGTTGCAGTAGGCGAGCCGCCGACTACTGCACTTCGACGCGCCGGCAGATTGACAAATTAGCGTAGAGCGCGCGTTACTTGCACGTATCCGACGAGTTCATCTCGGCGACGGTGGTCGATCACCGTCCCAAGCGTCCTGCTTAGCTTCTGCTACGTCGCGCCCCGTGCGCGAAGGTCTGTGTGCAACGCACCCGGAAGGGGAATTCCTATGGCGAGCCCCGCTCTCAACATCGCCGCCTCCGCTGAGCTGCAGCGGGCGTTCCTCGCCTGGGGGATCTCTCCCGGCGACGTGGCCGCCTTCATCGAGCAGGAGGCCCGCAGCGCCATCGAACAGGCCAAGGGCGACCGGCGCGCCGCCATCAATCTCGGCCTGCGGCGGATGCAGCGCAAACACCTCCTCACCGACGCCGACGTGAAGCGGCTGGAGCAGGTGAGCCTCGTCGTCTTCCAGGTCGAGGTCGGAAAACAGCCGCCCGACAAGGGCTCGGCCGTCCTCCAGGGCCTCCATCGCGAGTCCCTCGACGACCCGGAGGCGAGCGATATGGGCTCGGCCATGATCGGCGCCAGCTATGCGGCCCGCAACAGCACCGTCGCCCCCGCCGCGGGGCTGATCGGCATGCTGGTCGGCGGGCTGCTCACTGGCGGGTCCGGGGGAATGCTGATCGGCGGCCTGGTCGGCTGGACGGTCGGCAAGGTCTGCGGCGACGAGGAGGACTGAGCATGGCGATACTCCGGCTCCAATCGATCACCTGCCATGGCCAGGCCGAAACCTTCACCGACGAGCTCTACGTCACCTTCAACGGCGTGAAGCGGTCTCTGCCGAACATGACCAAGGGCGACACCAAGCAGCTCGGCGACGAATTCCTCTTCGACGGCGAGCGCCAGCTCAGCCTGTTCGAGAACGACGGCGACCACTGGTACGACCGCGACGACTTCATCGGCCGGCACATGATCCCGGACGCGCCGGGCGACATGACGCTGGAGTTCACGGGAACCGGAAACGCCCTCGGCGCCCGCTACAGCCTCAGCGTCCGCATCGGCCCTCCGCCCCAGTCGGCCCTCCTTCGCCTCCGGTCGATCACCTGCAACCAGCAGGCCGAGACCTTCACCGACGAGCTCTACGTCACCTTCAACGGGACCAAGCGCGCCCTGCCCAACATGACCCAGGGCCAGACCAAGCCGCTCGACGACGAGTTCCTGTTCACCGGATCGCGGGAGCTGAGCCTCTTCGAGAACGACGGCGACCACTGGTACGACCGCGACGACTTCATCGCCAAGCATACGATCGCCGCCACCCCGACCGAGGCGACCCTCGACTTCATCGCCTCCGGCGGCAACGCCGACGGCGCGAACTACTCCCTGAGCCTGAGCGTCACGCCCGGCCCGTAGAGCGCAAAAAGGATGGGCCATGCCGGTCCGTGAGAAGTTCGTCCGCGCCGGAGACTGGCGCACCCTCGAGACGTTCTGGAACGTCACCACCACCGCCTGGTTTCAGAAGCCCGCCGGCGCGGAGGTGAAGATCCGCTACTCCGGCTGGTGGTTCGGCGCCGACCGCCAACGCCAGCGCCTCGACGGCGAGACGGTCAGGCGGCTGGTCGTCAGCCGCTGGTCCGTCTTCACCGCCCGCATCCAGATCCGCGTCAGCAGCGACACCGCCGTCATCTACGTGGTCGAACCCGGCAACGTCGCCAATCTCCCGCCGGGGATTTCGTTCTGAGCCGATGCTCTCGGGGCGCGGATGTCGCGAAGGCTATCGTCGCCTCGCCACCCAGGGTTACGCTGCGCGCCATCTGACCACCTGACGAGGGCCAGGATGATCCGCCGCGCTGTGATCTTCGCCGCCATCGCGCTCGGCGCCGCCGCGCCGGCGCTGGCCGCCCCATCGGCCGCCGCCGCGCAGGACCTCGGCCCGCCCCTCATCAGGGCCGCCACCCCCTGCGCCGTGGGCCAGGCCATAGCCGCCTACTGGATGCAGCAGGACGGCGGCGCCAGGCGCATCTTCGACGACCAGCCGGTCGCGGGCGACCGGTCCAATCTCGGCGTCCCCGCCGACATCTCCCCCAAGCTCTTCGACAAGTGGCGCTCAGGCCCGGACGTCAGCCTCCTGGACGCCTGCCCCGACACGCGCAAAGCCGTGGAGGCCTACGGCCCCTTCGCCACCCCGGACGACCGCCTCCGCGCCTCGGGCGTACGCCACGGCCCCTACCTCGTCCGCATCGGCGCCCCCGTCGCCAACCGAACCGACCTCATCATCGCCGTCCACTCCCACTGCGCCGGTCTGTGCGGCTACGGCGGCGTCCTCCACTACCGCAAGACGGCGCAGGGCTGGGTGCGGATGGCGCCGTTGATGATTGTGTTGTCGTAGGGGGACGGGTCAGCCTGCTGCTTCAGCGGATGCAAAGACTCGCTCCACTTCCGGCAAATAGGCGCTGAAGTAGTACTCGGCGGGCGCGAGATAGATCATCACATGAGTTCGGCCGTCGCTTTCGGCCACAAGCGCAGTTCCTGAGATCTCAAGTCCGTCGGTTGTGAGCGCCGTCAGGTCGAAGCGTACCGCGCTCCTGCCGCCGAATTTGGCTGGACGGGGCCGCACGACCTGAACCCGTTGGTAGTCCATCGCCGCAACGCTGTCGGCGACGAACTCCATGCGCTCGCTTGCAGACATGTCGGCCCGAACGACTGGTGTCGGCTGCTGCTTCGAGGCGGGGCGAACCAAAAAGTCCCCGGGCGCTAACGCGTCGCTGACATAGAGGCGGTTCAGCGCCGGCCCATCAATCGAAAGCAATACGACCTTCTTCGATCGGTTCGGCGCGATAGCGCTGATGTTCGACCACTCACGGCCGAGCGTGACGCTGGCGTCGCCGACCTTCAAAGGGCCGGCCGGCGCGCTGCTGATCGCCGTGCAGCCGCTGAGCGCAAGGCAGGCGAGGGCGATCGTCGTGGAGATTTTCAGAACGCGCATGTCAGGTTCCTTGCTTCAGGGAAGCGAGCGACTCCTCGACCAACCATGTGTCCTCGG
>JAEXKM010000338.1 GCA_023445705.1 Pseudomonadota bacterium | reverse complement strand
CCGTTGCGAAACCGCGCGCAGGCTCCGATGATACGACAACCAAAGTTTCTGCCCGAGGCGTTTGACATGACCGACTTCCGACGCGTGACCGATGACTTCTCGGTCGCTCCCCAGATCAGTCTGGAGGATCTGCCGGCCGCCGCCGCGCAGGGTTTCAAGCTGGTGATCAACAATCGCCCCGACGGCGAAGACGCCGGCCAGCCCACCAGCGCGGAGGTCGAAGCCGCAGCCCGGGCGGCGGGGCTCGGCTATGTGCACATTCCGGTTCGCGGCGGTCCGACGCCCGATCAGATCGAAGCCAATTATCGCGCCATCGAGGCCGCCGGCGGCCCGGTCCTGGCCTTCTGCCGCTCGGGCACCCGCTCGATCGTCACCTGGTCGCTGGGGCAGTTCCAGGCAGACGACAAGGATCGCGACGAACTCATCGAGCTTGGCGCGAACGCCGGCTACGACCTGGCCGGCGCCTTCCCCCGCTAGGGGCGAAGCTCCACGCGGGCGGCGCCCATGCTCACCTGTTCGGGCTCGCAACTGGCGACCGCCAGCACCAGATGGGCCGCAAGGATGCAGAGCAAGGCGAACGCCGCTCGCTGGAGCCGTTTTGAAACAAAAATCGCCGTGGCCAACGCCATGATCGATCCCTCACGAAGTGTTCGGGTCGATCAGAGCAAACACGGCGCCGAGAGGAGGAAGCCCAGATGATCCCCTATGTCCGCGAGATGACCTTCGACTACGGCGCCTGCGATCAGGTCTCGCCGCTCATCCGCCGGGTTGTGGCGAAGAACCCCGGGCCGTTTACCTATCTCGGGACCGCCACCTTCATCGTCGGCAAGGGCGATGTCGCGGTCATCGACCCGGGCCCCGACATGCCCGAGCATCTGGACGCCTTGATGGCCGCGCTGGAGGGCGAGCGCGTAACCCACATCCTGGTCACGCACCATCACTCGGACCACTCGCCCCTCGCTGGGCCGCTTCAGGAGAAGACCGGCGCGAAGATCTACGGCTGCGCCGTGGGCGGGAAGGCGGCGGATTCAACGGTCATCACCGAGGCTGGCCACGATCTATCCTTCTCTCCCGATATCGATATCTGCGGCGGCGGCTCGGTGTTCGAAGGGCCGGGCTGGACGCTGGAGGCGGTCGCGACCCCGGGTCATACCTCCAATCACATCTGCTTTGCGCTCAAGGAGGAGAACGCCCTGTTCTCGGGCGACCATATCATGGGTTGGTCCACGACGGTCGTCTCGCCGCCGGACGGCGACATGACCGCCTATATGGAGAGCCTCGACAAGGTGAAGGCCCGCGGCTTTGACGTGCTGTGGCCGACCCACGGGCCGCCCGTGCGCGAGGTGACGCCGTTCATCGACGCCTATATCGCCCATCGCCGCGCCCGCGAGGCCCAGGTCCTGAAGGCCGTCGCCGAGGGGCATGGGAAAATCCGGGACATGGTGCCAGTGCTGTACGCAGAAACGGACCAGCGCCTGTGGCCGGCGGCCGCGCGCTCCGTGCTCGGGCACATGATCGACCTGACCCGCCGCGGCGTCGTGACGACAGACGGCGAGCCAGGTCCTGACAGCGATTACCGGTTGGCCAGCTAGAGCGCGTTCCGCAAAAGTGGAAGCTGGTTTTGCGGCCAGCACGCGCTCAAACCCTTGAAACTATAGCACGATTCAACGATCAGACGATTCCGCCTGATCGCATCGTGCTCTAGGCCCCGGTGGTCGCGGGCGTCGGCAGGACATAGTCCTTCATCCGCTCGCGGATCAGCTTCTTGTCGATCTTGCCGGTGGCGCCGAGCGGGATCTCGTCCACGAAGGCGACATCGTCAGGCATCCACCACTTGGCGATCTTGCCTTCGAGGAATTTCAGGAACTCCTCGGGCGTCGCCTGCTGGCCGGCCTTGAGCTTGACCAGCAGCAGCGGCCGCTCATCCCACTTGGGGTGAGCCACGCCGATGACGGCGGCCAGCTCGGCCTTGGGGTGGCCCGCGGCGATGTTCTCGATCTCGATCGAAGAAATCCACTCGCCGCCCGACTTGATCACGTCCTTGGCGCGGTCGGTGATCTGCATGTAGCCGTGCTCGTCGATGGTCGCGACGTCGCCGGTGTCGAAATAGCCGAGGTCGTCGAGGATGTTGCCCCCCTCCGACTTGAAGTACTCGCCGACCACGAAGGGACCCGACACCTTCAGCCGCCCAAAGGTCTCGCCGTCGTGCGGCAGCACCTTGTCCTCGTCGTCCACCAGTCGGAGCTGAATGCCCAGCGGAGCTCTGCCCTGCTTCAGCTTGAACTGAAGCTGCGCCTCATCATCCATCTGCAGCACCGCCGCGTTGGGGGTCGATTGGGTGCCAAGCGGCGAGGTTTCGGTCATGCCCCAGGCGTGGGTCACATCCACCCCGTACTCGTCGCGGAAGCCGCGGACGATGCTCTCTGGCACCGCCGAGCCACCAATGACGACGCGCTTCAGCGTGGTCAGCTTGCCATTGGTGGCGCGCAGGTGCTGCAACAGCATCTGCCAGACGGTCGGCACCGCGGCGGAGAACGTTACGCCCTCGGTCTCGATGAGCTCGTGGACCGAGGCCCCGTCCAGCTTTTGGCCCGGCATCACCAGCTTGGCGCCGACGGCCGGGGCCGAGAAGGCCAGACCCCAGGCGTTGGCGTGGAACATCGGGACCACCGGCAGCACCACGTCGGACGCGCGGATGCCCAGCACGTCGGAGCCCATGGTGACCAGGGTGTGCAGGAAGTTCGACCGGTGGGAGTAGAGCACGCCCTTCGGATTTCCGGTCGTGCCGGAGGTGTAGCAAAGGCCGGCCGCGGTGTTCTCGTCGAAGCCGCCCCAGGCGGCTTCCGGCGCGGCTTCGGCCACGAGCGTCTCGTAGGCCAGCGCGCCCGGAAGTTGGTCGCCGAGGTTCGCCTCATCCGAGAGGACGATGATGTGCTTCACCGTCGGGATCTGGGCGCGGATGCCGGCCAGGATCGGCAGGAAGGTCAGATCGGTGAAGATGACCTGATCTTCGGCGTGATTGATGATGTAGACGAGCTGTTCGGGGAACAGGCGCGGGTTCAGGGTGTGGCAGACGGCCCCGATCCCCATGATCCCGTACCAAGCCTCGATATGGCGGGCGGTGTTCCAGGCCAGGGTGGCGACGCGGTCGCCCGGTTTGATCCCGAGGCCAAGCAATACGTTGGAGACGCGCTTGGCGCGCTCATGGACCTGGCCATAGGTCGTGCGGACGATCGGCCCCTCGACCGAGCGGCTGACGACCTCGCGGTCGGCGTACCAGGCCTTGGCGTGGTCCAGGATCTTGTCGACTGTAAGCGGCCAGTCCTGCATCAAGCCGTGCATTATGTTCTTCCTCCCGACAGCGCTCGTTTTCGAGCTGAGCGCAGGCTAGATTCCCCAATCCTGCAAAGCAACGCGGCGCAAGCGTGGCTTGTTCTTGGCGGCCGGCGCGCTGATCGGTGGAGTTGACTTGGCGACCCTTGTCTTATCGAAGGGCCGCCGGACTTTTGTTGCGCTTCGGAGCTGATCTTGGACTTTTTCGACGTGGTCGTGATCGGCGCCGGCGCAGCAGGCATGATGTGCGCCATCGAGGCGGGTAAACGCGGTCGCCGCGTGCTGGTGATCGACCATGCTTCAGCCCCGGGTGAGAAGATCCGCATCTCAGGCGGCGGGCGCTGCAACTTCACCAACGTCAACGCGGCGCCGGCGAACTTCATCTCCGGCAATCCGCATTTCTGCATTTCCGCCCTGCGCCGATACACGGCGCGCGACTTCATCGGCTGGGTCGAGCGGTCGGGCATCGCCTATCACGAGAAAACCCTCGGCCAGCTGTTCTGCGACGGCTCGGCGAAGGAGATCATCGCCATGCTCACCGGCGCGATGCGGGACGCCGGCGTGGAGCTGCGGCTGAAGACCGGCGTCGATGCGATCGCCAAGATCGACGACGGCTTCCGCCTGAGCCTTTCCCAGGGGTCGGTACGTTGCGCATCCCTCGTCGTCGCCACGGGCGGCAAGTCCATTCCGAAGATGGGCGCCACGGGCTTTGGCTACGACGTCGCCCGCCAGTTCGGCCTGTCGATCGTCGAGACCAGACCCGCGCTCGTGCCCCTGACCTTCGAGGTCGGGATGCTGGAGCGTCTAAAGCCCCTGGCCGGCGTCTCGACCGATGCGGTGGTTTCGTGCGGAAAGACCCGTTTCCGCGAGGCGATGCTGTTCACGCACCGCGGGCTGTCCGGCCCGGCGATCCTGCAGATCTCGTCCTATTGGCGCGAGGGCCAGGCGATCACGGTGAGCATGGCGCCGGGCGTCGACATCGCCGCCACCCTAAAATCCGCGCGCCAGACCCGGGGCAAACAGGCCGCGATCACGGTTCTGGCCGAGCATCTGCCCAGGCGCCTGGCCCAACTCATCCTCGAGGACGCCGCCGCCCCGGCCAACGCAGGCGATCTTTCCGACAAGGCGATCTCGCGCGTCGACACCGCGGTCAACGCCTGGACCGTCAAGCCGGTCGGATCTGAGGGCTATCGGACCGCCGAGGTGACCTTGGGCGGCGTCTCGACCGACGAGCTCCAGTCCAAGACGATGGAAGCGAAGAGCGTGCCGGGCCTCTATTTCATCGGTGAGGTGGTCGACGTCACCGGCTGGCTGGGCGGCTACAACTTCCAATGGGCCTGGTCGTCCGGATGGGTCGCAGGCCAGGCCGCTTGAGGCCCCTAAACTCTTAAAAAGACTTCCAAAAACTCGTCATCGCGCCGTCACGGATTCCGGTCAAACGGACCACGCCGGCAAGTCGATCAACAGACACCCGGCCGCCACCTCGGGGCCCGGCCTGTCAGCCACGCTCCGCATGTCTGGGAGCAGCGCGTGGTTGGACTTGCGACCCTGGCCATGGCCACGGCCATCACCGGCTCGTCTGGCGCGCCGTTGGAAGCTCCGCCGCCTCTGCGGAGCGCCGAGATCAGCGTGCTGACCTACAACGTCCGTGGCCTCCCCTGGCCGATCGCCCAAGGCAGGGCCGAAGCGCTCCGCAAGATCGGTCAGGAACTCGCCGCCCTACGGGCCGAGGGACGTCAGCCGGACGTCGTGCTGATCCAGGAGGGCTTTCGCGAAGAAATCGGCGGCCTCGTCCGCGCCAGCGGCTATCGTTCCTGGGCGCAGGGCCCGAGCCGGGGCGAACGCCCGACCGAGCCGCCCGGTCCGGCGCAAGGGCGTCCAGCGCTCGGCGAGGGCTGGGGAAAGCTCACCAACGGCGGCCTCCACGTGCTCAGCGACGCCCCGATCACCGAGGTCCTGAACCTGGCCTACAGCTCCTGCGCCGGCCTGGATTGCCTTGCGAACAAGGGGGCCATGCTGGTGCGGCTGGCCTTTCCCGACATCCCGGTCGAGGTGGACGTCGTCAACACCCACCTCAACTCGCGGCGCGCCGCCCGCGCGCCTGCCCAGCGCACTCTGCTGGCGCACAATCTCCAGACCGAACAGCTCTACGCCTTCATCGACCGCAACCGGACCAGCGACGCGCCGCTGCTGATCGGCGGCGACTTCAACGTCCGCAATGCGCCCGAGCGCTACTATCACAAGGCCGCTTCGCGCCCGTTCGCGGTGGTCAGCGAGTTCTGCAGCCGGATCGAAACCGATTGCGGGCAGGACGAGGCGACCGCCGAACAGCCAGCCTGGCTCCGCTCCCAGGACCTTCAGGCCTTTGGCGACGGCGGCGCCGTCGAGGTGCGGCCGGTCAGCGCCCAGGCGGTGTTCACCAAGGCCGAACGCCTGCGGCTCTCCGACCACGACGGCTATCTGGTCCGCTACCGGCTGACCTGGGCGCCGACCGCCGCGCCGGCGCTCGCCCCCAACAAGCCCTTGGAAGTTCGGCCGCAATTCGGAAAATGGGGGGTCAAGGTCTCCTGGAAATACTGATGAGCCATTCCGCCAAGCAGATGATCGCCAAGCTGGGGCTGCAGCCGCATCCGGAAGGCGGTTGGTACAGGGAAACCTGGCGTGCGCCGGCCACCGATGGCTCACGCGGCCTTGCGACCTCCATTCTCTTTCTGCTGCAGGCCGGCGAGCGCTCGCACTGGCACCGGGTCGACGCCGCGGAGCTCTGGATATTCCAGGGCGGTCAGCCGCTGACGCTCAAGAGCCACAGGAACGGCGCGCTCGTCTCGACGACGCTTGGAGTGGACATCGCGGCGGGCCAGACGCCCCAGCACGTAATCGAACCTCACGAATGGCAGGCTGCCGAAGGGCCATCCAGCGGGTGGTCGCTGGTCGCCTGCGTCGTCACGCCAGCCTTCGAGTTCGCCGGCTTCGAGCTCGCCCCGAAGGGCTGGGAGCCCTCCTAGGGCAGCGGCGAGCCGCCGTGCTCGATCGACCACGCTTCCGCCGCCTCCTGGGCGGGGCCGGACGCGTCGACCCGCACCCAGTCCATTTCGCCCACGTCCCGTTCGAGCTGCATCCGTAAGGTCGCCACTGTGGCGTCTGAGGCGTCGCCTTCCCGTCCCTCGATCCGCCGGGCGAGCACCTCGGGCGCGGCCTCCAGCCAAACCCCGCGGAAAGGGACGCCGGCCTGTCCGGCGAGTTTTTCGGCCCGGCGCCGAAGTTCGGGCTGCATGAAGGTCGCGTCGATCACTACCGCGCGACCCGCTTCCAGCAAGACGCGCGCCTCATCCAGCAGCCGATCATAGACCTCGGCGTAGAAGGCGGGCGAATAGACGCTAGACGGCAGGACAGCGTCGGGCGCGACGCCCAGCAGGCGCTTGCGGATCTCGTCTGTGCGCAGCACGACGGCCCCGGGCGAGGCGCCTAGGCCCGGCGCGATCAGCCGCGCGAAGGTCGACTTGCCCGATCCCGACAAGCCGCCGACCGCGGCCAGCTTCGGCGGCGGCGGCGAGAGGTGGCGCAGGCCCGCGTCGAGATAGGCGCTGGCCGCCTCCAGGTCGCCGCTGTGCGCCTGGACGTGGGTGCGAACCCCGGCCCGGACGGCCATCATCAGGGGCAGCGCCGCCAGCCCCTCCAGCAGGCCTGGCCCAAAGGTGCGCAGACCTTGGTCGACATAGGCCGACAGCACCCGCACCGCCGCGTCGCGCCGGCGGCGAAAATCCAGGTCCATGAGCAGGAAGGCCAGGTCGTACTGGACGTCGATGTCCGAGAGCACGTCGTTGAACTCGATGCAGTCGAACAGCACCGGCCGGCCATTCTCCAGGAGGATGTTCCCCAGGTGGAGGTCGGCATGACACTGCCGTGCGAAGCCCGCGTCGCGGCGAGCGTTCAGCAAGGCTTCGCGGCAGAAGTACTCGGCGTCCGTGGCGCCGATCAGCGCCTCGACACGATCCTCGCCAAGTTGCGGCGAGAGCTCCCGGATCAGCTTGGCGTTTGAATCGATAGTGTATTTCAGCGCCTTGCCGCCACCGCCCTGCGGCCGCAGTTCGGCGCGGGCATGCGCGGCCGCCACCTCTCGTCCTAGCGCGTCGGCAAGCTTCCCATCGACCGCCCAGGGCTGGGCCGCCAGAACCGCGCCCTCGTCGAAGCGGCGCATCTCCAACGCGTACTCGACCACCCGCCCAGGCCCGTCGATTTCCAGGCCGCCGTTGCTCGTTCGGGTGACGCTGCGAATGGCGCGGTAGATGTCCGAGGCAGCCGCGCGGTTGAAACGCAGTTCGCGCTCCAACGCCCAGTAGCGCAGGTCCAGGGTCGAATAGTCGAGATAGCCGAGTTCGACCCGCCGCTTCAGCTTGAACGCGGTCTCACCGGCCAGGAAGACGCGCGCGCAGGCGGTTTCGATGCTGCGGTCGGCGCTCGCGGCGAAGAAGGCCGTGACCTCGGCCTCTTCGGCGTCTGTCACGGATAGAGCCGCTGGGTGGTCCAGCCCTCCGCCACCCGTTGGAAGACAAGGCGTTCGTGCAGACGGAACGGCCGGTCGCGCCAGAACTCCATCGCCTCCGGGCGCAGGCGGAAACCGGACCAATGCGGCGGGCGCGGCACCTTACCCAGGCCGAACTTCAGGCCCATCTCAGCGATCCGCTTCTCAAGCGCCAGGCGGTCGGGCAGCGTCTGGGACTGCTCGGACGCCCAGGCCCCGATCTGTGCGGGCCGGGCGCGGGTCGCGAAATAGGCGTCCGCCTCCTCGGCGGTGGTCGGCGTGATGGTCCCGCGGACCCGGACCTGGCGGCGCAGGGATTTCCAGTGGAAGAGCAGCGCGGCCTTGGGATGGGCGGCGAGCTGGCGGCCCTTGGCGCTGCCCAGATTGGTATAGAAAACAAAGCCTTCCGGGCCAGCATCCTTCAGCAGGACCATGCGCACGTCCGGCATGCCGGCCTCGTCGACCGTCGCCAGCGCCATGGCGTTGGCGTCGTTGGGCTCCTTGCCGACAGCCTCCTGCAGCCAGTCGGCGAACAGCTCGAAGGGGTCGGTGGCCGACAGCAGCGGCGGCGGCTCGGCCGCGGCCACCTGGCGGACATAGTCGTCTTCGCTGGGAGACGGGGGGATCTGGGCCTTGTCGCTCATGGCCGCCCTATAGCGCGTGTCGGGCTCCTTGGCATGCTTAACCCGCCGTTGACCACGTAAGGCGCAGAGCTTGTCGATGGCCGCGGCCCAAGCAACGACGATAACCCGAAAGCGCGCCCGCGAGGTCCTGGGCGTCAGCCCGGCGGTCACGGCCCCGGACCTGCGCAGGGCCTTTCGGGAGGCCGCCAAGAGCGCGCACCCCGACCGGCCCGGCGGCGACGCCGACCGGTTCCGCGAGGTGGTCGAGGCCTATCGCTTGCTGGGTGAGTCGAAACCTGCCGATCGCATCATCCAACCGCCCGCCACTGTCAGGTATCCTGCCGAAGAGGACAGGATCCTGCCGATCACGCCTCTGCTGGCGCTCGCAGGCGGCGTGGTGCTGCGCGAGCGCGCGGACGCCGCAGCGCTCAGGATCACCCTCCCTGCGGGCCTACGCGCCGGCGACCGGGTGCGGGCCGGAGAGGCCGTCTTCGAAATCGCCATCCGCGGCGACCGGAAGCTGATGGTCCGAGGCCACGACATCTGGCTGACCGCATCGCTGCACCCGCACGTCCTGGCCCAGGGTGGACGGGTCGCGGTGGACACGCCCGTCGGCCGCCGCGTGGTCTGGATCACCCGCAAGGCGGCCGAACGGGGCCTAGTCAGGCTGGAGGGCCAAGGCCTGCCGGCCCGGGGCGACCATCCGCAAGGCCATCTCTTCGTGCGCCTGGCCGAACAGCCGCGGGCGACCGACTCCGTCGCCTCGGCGCTGCGCCGGCGGTTCGCCGCGGCGTGGGCGGCCTAGCCTTGGCCCGGCCGCCGCTTTAAGAACGCGGCCATGTCGCACAACAGCTTCGGCCACCTCTTCCGTGTCACCACCTGGGGCGAGAGCCACGGGCCGGCGCTGGGCTGCGTCGTCGACGGATGCCCTCCCGGCATCCCTCTGAGCGCCGAAGAGGTCCAGGTCTGGCTCGACCAGCGCAGGCCCGGCCAGGGCAAGTTCGTCACCCAGCGCCAGGAACCGGACGCGGTGAAGATTCTCTCCGGGGTCTTCCAGGACGAACGCACCGACGGCCAGGTGACCACCGGGACGCCGATCTCGATGCTGATCGAGAACGTCGACCAGCGCAGCCGCGACTATTCCGAGATCGCCACCCAGTTCCGCCCCGGCCACGCCGACTATGCCTACTTCGCCAAGTACGGGGTCCGCGATTACCGGGGCGGCGGACGCGCCTCGGCGCGTGAGACGGCGGCCCGCGTGGCGGCCGGGGCCGTGGCGCGCAAGGTGATCCCGGGCGTGACGATCCGGGCCGCGGTCACCCAGATCGGCCCGCACGCCATCGACCGCTCGCGCTTCGACTGGGATCAGCGGCAGGAGAACGGCTTCTGGTGCCCGGACGCCGAGACCGTGCCAGTCTGGGAAGAGCATCTGGAAAAGGTCCGCAAGGCCGGATCCTCGACCGGAGCGATCATCGAGGTCGAGGCGATCGGCGTCCCTCCCGGCTGGGGCGCGCCGGTCTATGGCAAGCTGGACGCCGAACTGGCCGCGGCCCTGATGTCGATCAACGCCGCCAAGGGGGTCGAGATCGGCGCCGGCTTTGCGGCGGCGGCGTTCTCCGGCGAAGAGAACGCCGACGAGATGCGGATGGGCAATGACGGCCAGCCGCTGTTCCTCTCCAACAGCGCCGGGGGCATTCTCGGCGGCATTTCGAGCGGTCAGCCGGTGGTCGCGCGCGTCGCCTTCAAGCCTACCTCCTCGATCCTCACCCTGAGGCGCAGCCTGAACGAGGCGGGCGAGGAGATCGACCTGCGGACCAAGGGCCGCCACGACCCCTGCGTCGGCATCCGCGCCGTGCCGGTGGTCGAGGCCATGACCGCCTGCGTCCTGGCCGACGCCTATCTCCGTCACCGGGCCCAGACCGGCGGCGGCGCATTCGTCCCGGGGGCCGAAGGCCGCGCCCTCTAGATCACATTCAACGAACGCCGCTTTTCGCCGTTGACCGCGAAGGTTGCAGGTCGATAAGGACTGCACGTCGCGGCTGCGGAGCCGCCTCAGCGAGCGGTGAAGACGTGCGCCTCGATCGTGTGAAGATCCTGATCGTCGACGACAACGAGCACGCGCGCACCTTGCTGGCTCAGATGTTGAGGGCCCTGGGCGCGCACCAACTGGTCGAGGCCAGCGACGGCCAGGAGGGCCTGGCCGCCCTGCACGAGCATGACATCGACATCGTGTTGACCGACCTCGTCATGTCCCCCTTGGACGGCTTCGCCTTCGTGCGCGCCCTGCGCACCGAAAGCCCCCGGCCGCGCATTCCAGTGATCATGATCAGCGGACACTCGACCCTTCGCACCATCAGCGACGCGCGGGACGCGGGCGTGAACGAGTTCCTCGCCAAGCCGCTGAGCGCCAGCGGACTGGTCGAGCGCCTGCAACGCGTCCTGCTGCACTCAAAGCCGTTCCTGCAGACCCCGACCTATATCGGTCCCGATCGCCGGCGTCGCGCCCCGCCGCGGCACGCCGGCCCCTGGCGGCGGGCCAGCGATCGGCCCCAGCCGCGCGCCGTGGAAATTTAGGCCACCCACAGTTCAGGGGAGCCGCCACCACGCCAAAGCAGCGCTCGTACTCGCGACGGGTTGAAGAAACTAGGCCCCGAACGCGAGCCTAGTGCGGCCATCCCCTGACGGGATCGAAATCGCCTCAAGCATTGCGGCCCATCGCAGGGACGGAGAACGATGTAAAATCATCAGGTTATGTTGACCAGCGACGCGCCTGGAGAGATGCTTCTGAGAGGCGACATGAACTTGGCAGGATGAGTTCGATGTTTGCGTCCAAAGCTTGCTTCCTGTTCGCTTTTGGCGTGGCCACGGTCCTGACCTCGGCTTCCGGATGGGCCTGGGAACCGGGCGTGAATGGCATCGCCGCGGGAGCCGTAGATCCAAGCGCCAACAAGCCCGCCCGACAGGTGCTCGATCGGCTCGATACCGCTTGGAACGCCACGGACGGGCAACGGTTCGCTGCTGAATTCGCCCAGGACGCCGATGTCATCAACATCAACGGCAGTCATTTCTCAGGCCGCGCTGACATCGCGCGCCAGATGCAGTTTCTCTTCGATGGGCGGTTCAAAGGCAGCCGCCACGGCGAGCGCGTGATTGAACTGACTCGCGAGCTTGGGCCGGGCCTGATGCTCGTCGTCTCATCGGCCAAAATTCTTATGCCACCCGGCGCGCCTGCGGCCGAGTTGCGTAGCCGCCAGAGTTTCCTTCTTGAGAAGTCCGGCGACCGATGGCTGATCCGCCATTGGCACAACACACCGATCCGGGACGTTGTCGAAGGCGCCCCGTTTCGGTGAGCAGAGCATTCTTCGACTGTCCGCGCTTGTGAGAGCCGGCTTCCCCCTCCCCGTCTACCGGCACATCTGCTTTCGAGCAGGTGAGGTTGAAGCGCAGAACATCTGTCGGAGCGCGGGCGGCTCGCACGTCTTCCAGACAGGACAATCGATGAACAGGAGGCCAGTTGATGGCCAAAACCGACTTCAAGACCGCAGATGCTTACATCGCCAGCGCTGCAGTCGCCGACCGCGCCGGCCTCGAAGCTATCCGCAAGGCCATTCGGGACGCCGTGCCCGACGCCCAGGAGACGATCAGTTACCAGATCCCCGCTTTCCGAACGGGCGACGGCTGGATCTTCTACTACAGCGTCTATGCAAACCACTTCAGCCTTGGCTGCCCACCGCCCTGGACGGAGCGGGAAGCCTTCAAGACCGAGCTTGCGCCCTACAAGATGTCCAAGTCGGCGATCCAGTTTCCGAAGAGCGCACCGCTACCTCTCAAGCTGATCGGCGAGATGGCGGCGTTTCGGGCGCGCGAGGCCGCTGAGCGGCGCTAGGTCACCGCCATCGCGCAGCTCTCGCCGATCGTCGGGCGCGAGACGACGATGCGCGACAGGCCCGGGAAGCGGGGCTGCAGACGCTCGGCGAAATAGAGGCAGATGTGCTCGAGGGTCGGGCGGTCCAGGCCCGGCTTCTCGTTCAGCAGGCCGTGATCGAGCTCGGCCGCAACAGCTTTCAGCGCGGTGTCGAGGTCGGCCAGATCGGCCACCCAGCCGACCGGCTCCTGCTGCACGCCCCGGACGGTCGCCTCGACCTTGAAGGAGTGGCCATGCAGGTTCTGATAGGGCCGATGCTCAGGCCCCTCGGGAAAGTAGTGCGCCGCATCGAAGGTCGCGGCCTTAGTGATTTCAAAGACTGGCTGGGTCATCGTGATGTCTGGGAAAGGCGTCCGGCCGCGCTTGGCGCACGTGTCACGGAATGCCCAGGTATTTATGGGTTTGGACGCTAAAACGCCAGCGCGGATGCGCAAGGCAATAGGCGATGGCCGCCTGGGTGTTTTCGACGCGCCGCGGGCCGTCCATCGGCTGGAGCAGGAAACGTTCGAAATCCATGCTCTCGAAGCTGGCCGGATCGACGCCGTCCTGAGGATAGACCAGCTTCAGTTCCTGACCCTTGGTCTGGACCACTGGGGCGTCGGACTTGGGACTGACGCAGACCCAGTCGATTCCCGCGGGCGCCGGCAGGGTGCCGTTGGTCTCCAGCGCGATCCTGAAGCCCTTGGCGTGAAGCGCGGCGATCAGGGGCTCATCGACCTGCAGCAACGGCTCGCCGCCGGTGCAGACGACGAGTCGGTGATCGGGTCCGCCGGTCCAGGCGCCCTCGATGGCGTCGGCCAATGCCGCCGCGTCGGCGAAGCGGCCGCCGCCCTCCCCGTCCATCCCGACGAAGTCGGTGTCGCAGAAGGTGCAGACCGCCTTGGCCCGATCCTCTTCACGCCCCGACCAGAGGTTGCATCCCGCAAAGCGGCAAAACACCGCGGGCTGTCCTGCCTGCCCGCCCTCGCCCTGGAGGGTCAGGAAGATCTCCTTGACCGCATAGCTCATGACGCCAGCTCCGGCCGGCCGGCGGCGACCCACTCATTCCAGCCCCTCTCACGAAGCTCGCAGGCCGGACATTCACCGCACCCATGACCCCAGTCGTGAAGCTCGCCACGCGTTCCCTGGTAACAGGTGTGGCTGTCGCGAACGATCAGATCGACCAGAGTCTCGCCGCCGAGGCTCTTGGCCAGCGCCCAAGTCTCGGCCTTGGTGAGACGCATCAAGGGGGTCTCGATGACGAAGTCCTGGGCCATGCCGAGGTTCAGCGCCGACTGCAGCGCATCCAAGGTGTCGCGGCGGCAATCCGGGTAGCCGGAAAAGTCGGTTTCGCACATGCCGCCCACTAGAAACTTCGCGCGGCGGCGATCGGCCAGAGCGGCCGCATAGGTCAGGAAGACCAGATTGCGCCCAGGGACATAGGTGTTGGGCAGCCCCTTCTCGGTGATCTCGAAAGCCCGCTCCTGGGTCATCGCGGTGTCGCCGATCTCGCCGAAGCCGCGGAGGTCGAGCACATGATCCTCGCCTAGGCGCTCGGCCCAGTGCGGGAACTGGGCGCGCACGGCTTCGCGAACCACAGAACGTTGTTCCATCTCGACCGCATGGCGCTGGCCGTAGTCGAAGCCGACCGTCTCGACGTGGTCATGCCGCGCCAAGGCCCAGGCCAGGCAGACGCTGGAGTCCTGGCCGCCGGAGAACAGGACCAGGGCGCGGGAACCGGAAGAAGCTTCGCTCATGGGCCCCATATGCGCGCGGCGAGGCCAAATCGAAAGCCCGGTGCGTTACGGAGTCGCTCGCCGCGCCATACCAGAACCTCCAAAACGCAACCAAGCGGCGCCATTTCGCAGTTGCGATACAGCGAATACATGAAAATATCAGTTTTCGCAGGCGCGAACACGTCCACGCCACTTCCAATTGCGAATATTCGGGCGATCTAGCCTTACGTGGCGTCACGACACAGCTTGATCGTGAACGCCGATCACTTACGGCAATCCCGTTGACATAACCGGAATCTGGGAGCGAGCCTTGCCTTGTCGAGGGCGCGCCGCCCGCCCTACGGCGAATTCTTGTGCGGCGATACTGACGTACCGGGCCGGTCTGTAGAGAGCTTCGGGCGTCTTGGGAGGAACCTGCAATGTCGAAAACTCTGCATTTGCGGAGCCTGCTGATCGTGGGCGCATCCGCCGCAGCTATGAGTACGATTGCTTCCCCGGCCTGGTCCCAGAACGTAATTCAGGAATTGGTGGTCACCGCCCAGAAGCGCGAGGAGGCGCTTCAGGACGTTCCGATCGCCGTCTCCGCCTTCGACCAGAACGCGCTTCAGAAGGCGAAGATCGACGGCGGCCCGAACCTGGTGCTCGCGGTCCCGAACGTGAACTTCTCCAAGGGGAACTTCACCGGCTACAACTTCCAGATCCGCGGGGTCGGCTCCAAGCTGGTTTCCGGTTCAGGCGACGCCGGCACCGGCATCCACCTGAACAACGCCCCGATGATCGCGAACAACCTGTTCGAGACGGAGTTCTACGACGTCGAGCGGGTCGAGGTCCTGCGCGGGCCGCAGGGCACGCTCTATGGCCGTAACGCGACCGGCGGCGTGGTGAACCTGATCACCGCCAAGCCGATCGACGAATTCGAGGCGATGATCCGCGGCGAACTCGGCAACTACAACAGCCGCAAGCTTCGCGGGATGGTCAACGTTCCGCTGAACGACACCTTCGCCCTGCGGCTGGCGGGTTCGTATCTGAAGCGCGACGGCTTCGGCGACAACATCGTCACCGGCAACGACGCCGACGACCGCGACCTCTATGGCATCCGGGCGACCTTGGACTTCTCGCCGACGGACGATTTCCACGCCTACTTCATGTACGACCGCTTCTACGAAGAAGATAACCGGTCGCGCATCGGCAAGCAGTTCTGCACCAAGGATCTGGGCCCGGCGAACCTCGGCGGGGTCGGCTATTCGGCCATCGGCGCGATCGGATCGGTGCAGAGGGGCTTCTTCAGCCACGGCTGCCAACCGACCTCGCTGTACTCGGACGGCGTGCTCGGCACCGTCAACAGCCAGTCCACCCTGGGCGGCCTGTTCGGCGCGCTCGGCGGCTTCCAGACCGGCGACGCCTATGCCGGCAAGATGCAGACGCCGAACATTCGCGACATCGAGTCGAACTTCGACCCGATCTACAAGGCCGAGACGAACATCTACCAGTTCAACATGGACTGGGACTTCACCGAAAGCCTGCGACTGAGCTGGCTGGTGGCCTACAGCGAGAACTACATCTACACGCGGCAAGACTATAACCGCTACACGCCGAGCGTGAACTTCAACACCAGCCGAACCCGGTCAACGCGGTTCCGATCCCGGCGGCGACCTATGCGGCGGTCTATGCGGCCCTGTTCCCGAACGGGGTGGTGAGCGACCCGCAGAACGGCGCCTATAACCGCTTCACGACCAGCGACATCTCCTGGGG
>JAEXKM010000308.1 GCA_023445705.1 Pseudomonadota bacterium | reverse complement strand
GCCTGATGTTCGTCGGCATCGACGTGATCGGCGACTACCTCACCGAGATCAACGTCACCTCGCCCACCGGCGCCCGCGCCCTCGAAAGCTTCACCGGCGTCAACGCGACGGAGATCCTTTGGGAGGCGATTGAAAAGGCCCGCTCAACGGTCTAGCTTGCTACTGAAAGAGACACGCATAAGTCGCGGATTCGTCTCGTTTTCTCATTAAGTTCCATTTTTGTTCTTGATCCGGCCCACCCGGCGTGCTCGGCTTGTGGATAAGTTGAGCCGAATCCGGGGGTTGGGATGGCGTCCCGCGTCGTCACGGTAGCTTTCCAGGGCGTCGAAGCGCGCCGCGTGGACGTGGAGGTCCAGCTCACCACCGGCGAGGTCAAGTTCATGCTGGTCGGCCTCGGCGACAAGGCCGTCGCCGAGAGCCGGGAGCGCGTGCGCGCCGCCTTCGCCGGGCTCGGCCTGGCCATGCCCAGCCGGCGGATCATCGTCAATCTCGCCCCTGCGGACCTGCCCAAGGAGGGCAGCCACTACGACCTTCCCATCGCCTTGGCGGTGATGGCGTCCATGGGCGTGTTGCCCCCTGACGCCCTGGCCGAATGGGCGGCGATGGGCGAGCTGTCCCTCGACGGACGCATCGTCGGCGTCGCCGGCGCCCTGCCGGCCGCGGTCGCGGCCGGCGGCATGGGCCTTGGCCTGATCTGCCCCGAGGCCTCCGGCGCGGAGGCCGCCTGGGCCGGTGACACCCGCGTGCTGGCCGCCCCTTCGCTGGTCGCGGTGGTGAACCACTTCCGCGGGACCCAGATCCTCTCGCCGCCGAAGCCGGGCGAGGTTTCCGACGGCGAGCGCGTCCCCGACCTCCGGGACGTCAAGGGCCAGGAGAACGCCAAGCGCGCCCTGGAGATCGCCGCCGCCGGCGGCCACAACCTGCTCTTCAGCGGCCCGCCCGGCTCGGGCAAGTCGATGATGGCCGCGCGGCTTCCGGGCCTGCTGCCGCCGCTCTCGCCGGCCGAGCTGCTCGAGACCTCCATGGTCCATTCGGTGGCCGGACTCATCGCCAAGGGAGAGCTGACCCGCGCCCGTCCTTTCCGCGCCCCGCACCACTCGGCCAGCATGGCCGCCCTCACCGGCGGCGGTGTGAAAAGGAAGAAGAAGATGTCTCTCGGAAGAAGTGAGCGTCCCTGAAAGGGGACCCTCCTACCGCCAGGCAGCGACCGACTCACGGAGCACGCGGTCGCGAGAGAGCCTCGCGGAGGGCTCGCACGAAAAGGAACGGGAGTCGGGCGAACAGTAAAGCGCAGGATCGGCGAACGCGCCCGCGGTGTCCTGCGGAAACAGGCGGCGTCTTGGCGAAGATAGACGATGACCTGGATCTCCGAGCAGCGGGGCGTTGGCCTGCAGTCTTGTGTGGCGCCGCGCCTCTCGTGGCACGACGCGGGAAATCGCCACCCCTTCCCGCCCCATCCCGCGAGCACCGCGAGTACCGTCAGCACCGTGTGAGCACCGTGAGCACCGTGAGCACAGCAAGGGCGGTCTCAAGCCGCTGATTTCGCTAAAGAAAATCAGGTTTAGCCGCGATGGCTCTCACAACCCACATGTTGAGTTGCATCATAACGGGTATTTTGGCTTTTGAGTTGCGCTACATACGCAATCTTGAATCGCCTCAGTAAACATCTAACTCATTGTTTTTACTGAACTTTGAGTGCGTGTTTTGCTCAGTTCGGATTCAGGACCGCCCCCTCCACAAGGGCAAGCCCCATCGAACCTACGAGGCGGTCTCCACCCCGCCTCACCCGGTGAGGGGCAGCCCGCCCCCACCGGGCCGCACTAGGCCCTTGCCCAAGATGAAGGTCCCCATGTCGAGCGCTCGCGAAGCCAACGCAATCGCCACCAAGCAGTTGGAGCTGCGGGAGACGCTGTGGCCGGGACACGATCCCTTCCTTTGGAATCGGAAGATCAACAAGGGCTTTGCGACCATTCCCAAAACGATGCCCCTGATCCTGAAGATCATGGACGAACTGACGAAGGGCGCGCCGGTATCTTCAACCTACCTCACACTCTGGTGTCAGACTTGGGACAACTCCTACGCGCCCATCGCGAAGCCGTTGGAAATGGCGTTGTCATCGGGCTTCAGCGGCCAGAGAGGGGAACACACCTGGGTCGGCCGCATGAAGAAGCTGCAGGAACTGCACTTCATCGACATCAAGGCGGGAAAGTCTGGACCGATGAGCCATGTGATCGTCTGGAATCCCCACCTGATCATTCGCTACCACCACGACGTAGCGAAGACCGCCGGCATGACTGAAGCGACCTACACGAGCCTGATCGAGAGAGCGATGGACCTGGGCGCAAGAGACATGCTCGTCCCGCTCGCTCCCGGCATGAAGCCATCCCCTGAAGGACCCGTGCCGCACCTTGTGGCCCTGCGCGAAGAGATCTTGGCCGCCGAGATCGCTGCGGCCGCCGCCACAGCCGCAGCCACCCCCACAGCGGCCGCAGCGTTGTCGCCGGCCCCTTCGGCATCAGAAGCCCCGGACGCGACCGTCGCTGCAGCCGTGCCTTCGGGCCAAACGATGCTTCCCATCTAAGCAGCCGCTCTAGGCCGAGGGCGGACCGCATATGTGCAAGGCGAAGAGACGATGCGCTGCGGGAACAGCGCATCGTCCATGGGAACAGTGTGTGAGCCTTTCCTGGGACGAGGACCCAAGCCCGAATGCAAGCACTGATCTATCCGCTCTCATTCAAGAAGGCGGACTTGGCCGAGGTTCCTCAGAACGAGGTCCAACTCTTCCTGGTTAGCGGGCAGGCGGCCAATGACGTCCAGATACTTCAGCGCCTTCTGATTTTGGCATTAAACGCTCTTGATCGGGACAAGCTCTCAAACCTGCCGGCTTTCGCGCAGGCAATGTTCCTAGTGCGGACTCTGGCGACGAGGATTGGCGCTGCGTGGGAGGGACTCGATAGATACCGTAAACTGCTGAACGACGCCGAGGAGTGGCTGACGAACGACGGCCGCTTCGGCGAAATTGTCGAGGCAGCCGTCCAGGGCCGGATGACTCTCGCCGACGAAATGAAGAACGCCAAGACGCCGCTCCGGATCATTCGGAACAAGGTGGGAGCGCATATTGACGTCGAGCAAATCGATGCGGCGTTCGCCGCGGTGTGCGATGATACTGAGTTCCTTGATCTGCTCTCACACGTCCATGGCAACATGGTTCACGGCGCAGCCGACGACGTTGTCACCCGCGTGGTCCTCGGCGCGGTCGGAGGTGTGAACGAGGCCGCAATCAACGAACTAGCTCGCCTGCTGCTCAATTGCGCTGGCGCTTTGACAGGCGTGTGCGCCTGTTGGTCGAACTACTTCTACCTGAAGCACCTGCCAGCGCATTTTGAGGCAGCACTGGGGAACGGGATCGCAGCGCCGGACCCGAAGGACCTGATGGCGCTCTCCCTGCCAACCTTCATCTCAGACACACCCGCGATGGGGTAATCCGCGTCCGACAATCAGGCACAAAAAAAGGCAATGTCCCGTCGCCGGATACAAAGCCTCCGCCGACGAAAATGGCCCTCGCTAGTCGCAGCGTCAACCGGCTTGCCTGCTTTGAGCTAAGCGTAGACGCCGCCCCGGATCTGCCCCAGCAACTTTGCGATCAGCTCCTGGCCTTCCATCGTGTCGAGCAGCGTGATCGGAAGTTCCCCTCCAAGCGCCGGGAGGGGCGCTACGAGCCAACTGGAGATCCACGCTACGGCGCTGAACCCTTCCGGTTCACCCGCATCCACGACCATTTGCTGAACCTGACCGATTAGTTTGGCCACGCCCACCACGCGCTCGGCCTCAGGAACCGACAACGTCTGATCACGACGCGCCTTCGCATTGACCATGGCTTGGGAGACGTTGAGCGCTGTCCAAGCCCTCCCTTGTGGCAGGGCGAGGCTCGCTACGATTGCCTTGGCATCTCGCGCAGTTAGCCCGTTCCTCAGCAGCTCAACACGTTGCATCGGCGTGGCCCGGAAGACATCCAAGGGCGAAGTGGGCTTAAGCCTGTGGGGCGCCTCACCGGCCGTCGGTACTTCATGCTGACCCATGTCGTCAGGCTATCACGATGTCAGTCTTTGAGGGTGGGCTTGCGATAGAGACGCGCCAGTAGATCGTGCAGCTGGACCAACTGGTGAAGCACCAAGTCGATCGTCTGAGCGGCGCTTTGAGCCGCCACCTCTCGTTCGCGTAGCGCTTCCAGGCGGCGCGAAGGCGTGCCCGGTCCGGCCGCATAGCGGAAGTAGACCCTGCCGTCGCAATTGGGGCGGCGACAGGAGGCCTGCTTGTCGACCAGCGAGAAGTCGGCTCCTCGACGCTTGGCGACCTCCTCGAGGTCTACCGGACCAGCGTGCCCACGGCTGCAGTGCCAAGTGACGAGGTAGCCGTCTGACAGCATCGCGCCAACCGAACGAACCGAGCTCGGCAGATATGCGGCGCGCTTTCCCATGCGCACGTGTTCTTTGTTTGTTCAAACCGAGTCAAGCGGTCGCGGCGAAGATCGGCAGTGGTTAGTGAAGCTTAGCCATAACGCTGGGGCTTTCGGTTAAGCCTTTCTGCGAAGTCTGCCGGGCCATGTCAGCTCCAGTCGCATCTCCCGTACCCGCGTCCTCACTCGACACCTCGCAAGTTCAGCTGCCGTGGATTCCGCGAACCGAGAGGCTGGTGCTTGCACACATTGGCGCGATCTCTCGCAGCCGACATCGAACCGACGCCTACGAAGTTGAGTGCGGTTTTTTTCCGCTCGACCGCTCGACCGCTCGACACATAGTCCGCTGATAGGCTTGGCTCCACTGGAGCAACTGGGCCTGCTGCGCCCCGGCTCCATCTTCGAGGACCGACGTTACGCGGGTCAACTTGACACGCTTCGGACCCAACGGGTGGGAGGCCTGAAGCTAAAGGCCATGAGCCAGTTCAACAGAATTGGCCACCTCGAGTACATTCTGGAAAACCGCTTTGCACCAGGGGATTCCGCGATTGATCTAACCACCCTCAAGGAGAGGTGGGTTAACAACTGCCGCCACGAGGGCCGGACCTACTACGTACCTTCCGGTGAGATTTTCCGATTTTACTTCGGGGGCATTAGCCTGGGCGCGGCCTCATTCATGTCGCTCGCCGTGAGCGATCAAGACGGGGTGGGACTGGTTGATCCGGAGCACACGCGCTTCTTGGAACCGGACGTACTGCAAATCGCACCAATGAGCGGCCTAGCTGACCGATCCAGCGCCCTCCAGCTGGCCCTGCTTCTGCACTCGCCCGAGCTGATGGCGATGTGGCGAACGACGGTGGATCAGTTCGTCGCCGATCAGGCATTTGGCAGCGACGAGTATTACGCGCCAATCGAGCTGCCCGCTTCGGGGCACCCCTTCATTTTGCGGGGACTGGGAGCCAATGTGCAGCAGAGGGTTCGCGAGAGCGCTTACGAGCGCGGCTTCATGACGTGGTCGATCGTCAGTGACTATCGCCCGACGCCCTTTCGCCGCCTGGTCATCAAGTTGCCGCACGGGATGAGCGAGATCGATCTTGAGCAGGTGGACGAGGCCGAGGACGAGCCTGGCACCCGCTACGCCAACATCCTCCCCGAAGACATGAAGCTTGAGAGCCGCCGGCGTCCTGGGTTGGCAGCGGGCCGTATGTCCAGTCACATGGAGTCGTTGCAGCGCGCCTTCCCGCGGCTCGCCGGCGTGCAAGTGGAATACGAGGCGCCTCCAACACCGCGATCGTCCAGGAAACGCGAGGCACTCGTTCTGCAGGAGCGGGTGGTGGAGGAGCTCTCAGCCCTGATGCCGGGGCACGACCGAAAGGTCGGCGGTGTGATCCTGCGGCCCGGCGCCATCTACAGACCTGAGGCATCGACGCAGGTGCCGACGCAACGTCTGTTCGACGATCCAGACTTCGATCTTGGAGAATATGTGCCGGCCACTACCGAGCAGGCCAGGTATCCATTCCCGACTTTCATCAGCGCGTTCAACCTCCTGATGCGGCACCAAGCGGGTGGGCTCGTCGGACAGAATCCAATCTCCGCATTCGGCGGCGATGTAATGGTACTAAAGCCCTCTGCTAGCTGGGGCGCGGCGGCGCGCGGCCGCGCAATCGCCGTCGGCCGCATCGATCTCGATACAGGCCATGTCTATGCGTTTGAGCTTTCGCGACGGCGCGCTGACGAACGGATCAGCCTGGGCCTTGTGGCGAAGGTTGATGGCTCCGCGATGTCGTGGTCAGAGATCTCATCCGTGGCGCGCCATGCAGTCGCGCAACTCACCCTTCGCGGCACGGGGGCAACGTCCAAGAGCCGTGGTGTTTGGCCAAATCCTGCTGAGTTCACCGATGTTCTCGGACGAAGCGTTAAGCACACACGGCGACGCCGCACGCCGGCATGGTTGGCGGAGGATCTTGATGCTCTCGGCCGGTCGCTCTTTATCGAGACCCCGGCGCGCGCGGCAGCATGACCGGGCCGCCTGCGAATAATCACTGTGGATTGAGGATGACCTCCTCGATCCATGAGCTGAAAGCGCGAACCGGTGGCCGGACATGACGCCTGTGAGGGTACAGGATAGAGGCCGGTTTGGTCGGCGGCCGACAGTCCGGGAGCACCTCGACTAGACGTCCCGCAGCGAGGTGGTCGGCGACGCTAGCGCGAGGCGGCTGAATCAGGCCCAGGCCTTCGAGCGCGCATTCGATGTAGGCGTCGGCGTTGTTGACCATGACGCTGGACTTCAGCTTGACGCGACGAACTTCCGCATCGGCTTGAAACTCGAACGGCATGGCTTGGCGAGTGCGGCCGGAGAAGAAGTTCACTGCCTGGTGTGCGGCGAGGTCTTCCAGCGATTTCGGGGGGCATGATGCTCCAAGTAGCTCGGCGCTGCGCAGGTGACCATTTGCAGTCGGCCAATCGTGCGACCGACCAGGCTGCTCGCCGGGTAGTCACCTAGCCTCAAGACGCACCACGCCTTCAGCGACCAGATCCATGTCGAGATCGCTGACTCCCAGGACGAGTTCGATGCCGGGGTATCGCGCTGTGAACTCGGTCAAACGTGGGATGATCAGCGACCTGGCGAGCGACACTGGCACGTCTACGCGCAGACTGCCCTGCGGTGCGCGCCCAGCAGGCGCGAACAAGTCCCGCGTCTCCTCAATGTCCGCCAAGAGTTGGACTGCTCGGTCGAACAGAGCTTCACCCTCTGGCGTCAGCATGGTCCGTCGCGTTGTGCGCTGAAAGAGCCGCGCGCCAAGCTCAGCTTCCAGCGCTGCTACTGCGTTGGTGACACTGGGGCGCGACAGGCCTTGCGCCTCAGCCGCCCGCGCGAAACTTGCAGCCTCCGCGACGGCAACGAAAATCCTGAGCTTCTGAGGGAAATCCTTTGGCTGGCCAGCGACGAGAGCAGCTACGTGACTGGAACCGAGATCGTCGTCGATGGGGGGCGCTCCATCGGCTGAAACGAAAAATCCGCAGCAGATTCGCAGCGGGAGTGCGATCCATCGGACAGGACCAGACAGTGCTCGTAGCGAACGTCCGCGGCGTGCGCGCGTCGGACAGCGCTGGAACCATGTTTCAGTGCGTCCGCCTCCGGTTCATCACCTACTAGGGGCGTTGGAAGCGTCACTTGCGCCTTATCGACAGCGGGCCGCCAGTTAGCAGCCCGCGTGATCCTCGAGGCGCAGGCGGGCGTCTTGGGAGCGATCGCTTGCTCTAGACCGGCGTTCCGCGTTGACACACCGCGTCGAACACCCCACCCTCAACCAACGCGCGTGGGGGCCCTTGTGGCAAGTCAACGGAGCCCTGCTCAGAGGCAGGCCCAATTGCTGTACTGTCGTACCCGCGAACGACGCGACCACTGGTAATGAACAAGCGCAGATCAAGCGCAGATAGGGACGCTGCAACTCACACACATCCTGAACTCTTCTGGGCGAGCGCTACCCCGCCGCCCCGGTGATCGGATGGATATTCCGCAATGGCCAAGCTTGTAAAATAACGTGAAGTGTTCTCTAGGTTGGAGGGCGACGCGTTTGTGCCATGTGTGTGTGTCGCCATAGCTTCAGCCGTTGGACGGCCGGATTGATGACGAGAGACGAGTGGTTGCAGGCCGCCGCGGCCGTGTTTGAAGAGCCGGCCGCATTGAAGCCGTCCGCCGACTCCGTTCGAGATGCGCGGGAAGCACTCGTGCGCCTTCACGGCCTTGCCGAAGCTGTTCCCCACGACATCCGACTTATGTTTTCGCGCGTGCCAAACCGTGACTTCGATCCTCTAGTGGAAGCGGCTATGG
>JAEXKM010000204.1 GCA_023445705.1 Pseudomonadota bacterium | reverse complement strand
AAAGGCTCGGCCTGTCCGGGGCCAAGGACTACGAGGCGTTTGCCGCCGTGCGGGCGGCCAAAGACAACTTCAAGGGCTAACGGAGAACGCTTGGCTACGATCACCACAGTCCTGTTTTTGCTGCTGGCGGTGATCGTCAGCGGCACCGCCGCTCGGCTGACGCGCCTGCCGCTGCCGCTCGTACAGATCGCCCTTGGCGCGGTCATCGCCCTGTCGGTCGTGCCGACGGTCGACCTGAAGCCTTCGATCTTCTTCCTGCTCTTCCTACCGCCGCTGTTGTTCCTAGATGGCTGGCGGATCCCCAAGGATGACCTCTTCCGCGACCGCGCCGTCGTTCTCGAGCTGGCGCTGGGCCTCGTCGTCTTCACCGTCCTCGGGGTCGGGCTGCTGATCCACTACCTGATCCCGGCCATGCCCTTGCCGGTCGCTTTCGCCCTGGCCGCGATCCTGTCCCCGACCGACCCGATCGCGGTCTCGGCCATCGCCCGCGGCACGCCGGTCCCCAAGCGGCTGATGCACATCCTCGAGGGCGAGTCGCTGCTGAACGACGCCTCGGGCCTGGTCTGCATGCGCTTTGCGGTCGTCGCGGCCATGACCGGCGCCTTCTCCGTGCGCGAGGCTTTCGGCTCCTTTCTCTGGGTGGCGGTCGGCGGCGTCGCCATCGGGGTCGCCGTCACCTGGAGCGTGACCAAGGCCAAGAACTGGATCATCGCCCGCCTGGGCGAGGACACCAGCACCCAGATTCTGATCAGCCTGCTCATCCCCTTCGGGGCCTATCTCCTGGCCGAACATTTCGAATGCTCGGGCATCCTCGCGGCCGTCGCCGCCGGGGTCACGATGAGCTTCACCGAGCAGAGCGGCCGCGCCCTGGCCATCACCCGCGTACAGCGGACCGCCGTCTGGGACACCGTGCAGTTCGCCCTTAACGGCGTGATCTTCGTGCTTCTGGGCGAGCAGATGCCCAGCATCATGGCGCGCGCGGCCCAGACCGTCCGCGTCACCGGTCACCACGAGCCCTGGTGGCTCGCCATCTACGTGCTGGTGATCACCGCGGCCCTCGCCCTGCTGCGCTTCATGTGGGTGTGGACCTCGCTGCGCTGGACGATGTTCCGCGCTCATCGCCGGGGCGAGTCGCCGCCGCCCATGAGCTGGCGGCTGGTCGCGGCCATGTCCTTCGCCGGCGTCCGCGGCGCCATCACCCTGGCCGGCATCCTGACCCTGCCCTTCGCTCTGCCGGATGGCACGCCGTTCCCGGCCCGCAATCTGGCGATCTTCCTGGCCGCCGGAGTGATCATCGTCTCCATGGTCGCCGCCAGCATCGCCCTGCCGCGCCTGCTGAAGAACCTCGAGCTCCCGCCCCAGGCCGCCCAGCAGCACGCCATCGACCTGGCCCGCCTCACTGCCGCCGAATCCGCCATCCGCGCCATCGAGAAGGCCCAGCACGACATGGCCGAGGGCCGGCCCGACGCCGACCTCTACACCGAGGCCTCGGCCCGGGTGATGGACCTCTACAGGCGACGCATCGACCGCCGCCAGCAGTCGGACGAGGCCCTCGCCGCCAGCCGCAAGTCGGATCTGATCGAGCGGCAGCTTCGCCTGGAGGGCCTGAAGGCCGAGCGGGACGCGATCTTCCATCTGACCCGCACCCGCCAGCTGGACGACGAATCCTCCCGCCGCCTGATCCGCGAGATCGACCTGATGGAAGCCCGCTACGCGATCTAGGCCAGGATCACCACCGAGTCCGAAAGCTCGTTGGGATTGTCGCCCTCGCGCGGCGGGAAATGCTCGGCGAGGATGTCGCCGCAGAGGCCGATCGCCTCCTCGAAGCCGTCGGCGGGACGCTCCCTGCGGAAACCGTCCATCAGGCGCTTCATGGCCTCTTCCCAGGCGCCCTGCTCCACCTTGGCTGCGATGCCCTCGTCGGCGATCAGCTCGGCCATGTGCTCACTGGCCGAGACGTAGATCAGCACCCCGGTCCGCTCCCGCGTCGCCTGCAGGTTCTTGGCGAGGAACTGCTCATGCGCCCGGCGGCGCACCCGTTCGCGCTTGAGCCCTCGCGGGGTCATGAAGCGGCGGATGGGCGGGATGGCCACCAGGATCGCCACAAGGACGAACAGCACGCCCTGCAGAAGGATCGCGCCGGTGAGCGCGGCCCGCGCCGTCGCCTCGGCCGCCGAACTCATCTGCGCCGCGCTCCAGCCGCCGCTCAGGGCGTCGGGTGCGGTGACGTGGATGCCCGCCGCCAGCAGGATCGCCGGGCCCAGCAAGGCCGCGATGGCGCCCCAGGCGATCGGCACCTCGCGGTAGTCCGAGGATTCCCCGGCCACCACGCAGTAAATCTCGCCCGTCGTGCGGGTCTCGGCGGCCTTGATGGCCTGCTCGATCCGCGCGCGGTCCGTGTCATCGAGCATGCCTACCAACTCCCCGAGGCGCCGCCGCCGCCGCCCGAACCGCCGCCGCCGCTGAAGCCGCCGCCTCCGAAGCCGCCGCCGCCGCCGCCGCCAAATCCTCCGCCGCCCCAGCGACCGCCGCCGCCGCCACCACCGCTCAGGATCAAGGGCAGCCACCACAGACTCCCTCGACGTCCGCGCCGGCCAAAGCCGCCCAGCACGCCGCTGAGCAGCCAGAAGACGATGAAGATGACCAGTATGGTCGCCGGACCGATCCCGCCGCTCTCCTCGGTCTGCTGCTTGGCGCTGGCCGCCGCCGCAGCGCGGGCCTCGCCGTCGGGCAGCGAGAGCTGCTGCACGATGGCGTGGGTCCCGTCGACCACGCCCTGCTCCATCCGGCCCTCCTTGAAGGGCGGGATGATCCGCTGGTTGATGATCAGGCTCGAAAGGGCGTCGGTCAGCACCGGCTCCAGGCCATAGCCGACCTCGATCCGGACCTTTCGCTCGGCCGGCGCGACGATCAGAACCACGCCGTCGTCACGGTCCTTGTCGCCGATGCCCCAGGTGCGCAGCAGCTGGTAGCCGTAGTCCTCGATCTCGTAGCCCTGCAGGTCCGGCAGGGTCGCGACCACCAACTGGCGACCGGTCTGCGCCTCCAGATTGGCGAGCTCGGTGGTCAGCTCGGCCTCGGCCTGGGGCGAGAGGATGTTGGCGTCGTCGACGACCCTCCCGGTGAGCGCCGGGAACTTGGGCGCGGCGAACGCGACCGAAAAGCTGAAGGCCAGGACCAGGGCCGCCAGGCTGAAGACGCCCCGCGGCCCTGCACGCAACATCATTGGCTGTTCGCCGCCGCCGGAGCAGGGGCCGGAGCAGGCGCAGGGGCCGTCTGCATGTTGACCGAGGGCGCCGCCGGGGCCGAACCGCCGAAGTTCACGCTGGGCGCCGTCTGCGCCGCCGCACTAGCCTGGAAGGTCTGCATCGGCTTGGCCCACCGGTGGACCGTGCCGGCCCAGAGCGCGCCGGGGAAGGTCCGGATCTCGGTGTTGTAGTCCTGGACGGCGGCGTTGTAGTCGCGCCGCGCGATCGCGATGCGGTTCTCGGTTCCTTCGAGCTGGCTCTGCAGGGCCAGGAAGTTCTGGTTCGACTTCAGGTCGGGATAGCGCTCCTGGATCATCATCAGGCGGCCAAGGACGCCGCTCAGTTGGTCCTGGGCCTGGGCGAAGCGTTGGAACGCCGCCGGGTCGGTGATGGTCGAGGCGTCGACCTTCACCTGGGTCGCCGCGGCGCGGGCCTCGGTCACCTGGGTCAGCACCTCCCGTTCCTGGGTGGCGTAGCCCTTCACCGTCTCGACCAGATTCGGGATCAGGTCGGCGCGACGCTGATACTGGTTCTGGACCTCGGCCCAGGCGGCCTTGGCGCGCTCGTCCTTGGTCGGGATGGTGTTGATCCCGCAGCCGGCGATCAGCATGGGCGCGAGCACGATCAAGGCTACGCGCGCGAAGCGATTGCGAAGGGTGGTCACGTGAGAATGCTCCCCAGGGGCCGCCAGGTCTCAGTGCTGGCCGGGCATCATTGTCCTGAAGCTCCTCCCCGCGCAATCTCCGCGCGTACCGCCGCCGGCCGAGGCTCCGGCTTGAGGCCGAAGAGCGGCCTCAGCCAGTTCACCCGCCGCACGATCTCATAGGTGGCGAAGCAGGTGGCGAACGTCCCGGCGACCAGCAGCAGCGCCTCCAGCCCCTGCGGCAGGCCGAGCTTCGCCAGATGGTGCCCGGCCACCACGATGAAGGTCTGGTGGACGATGTAGAACGGGAAGACGCCCAGGGTCAGATAGGTCAGCACCGGCCCGCCGCGGGTCAGATGCCTGGCGCCGAACCCCAGGACCGCGGCGATCGCCGCCCACTGATCCACCGCATAGGCGATCTGGCCAACCACCGGCGGCAGATCCGCCCACACGAAGGCGAGATAGCCGCCGACCGCCAACGCCAAGGCGGGCCAGCGCAGGCGGATGAAGCCGGCTCTGATGCTCTCCGACTTGGCGGTGAGAAAGCCGAACAGAAAGGCGCTCAGCGAGAGCGCGTGGTTGTACCAGTCATCGACCAGGGCGTGGGTGATCGGAAACAGCGGCTCCAGCCACAGTCGCAGTCCGGCCAGCGCCGCGATGGGGAGAACCAGCAGCCCCCAGCCGCCCAGCATCCGGTCCATGCCGCGCTCCAGCGCCGGAAGCCGGCCTCGCAGCAGCGGCAGCACCGCCGCGAGCAGCAGGCTGTAGATGAAGAGGTAGGCGACGAACCACATGTGATTGTAGGTCGGAGTGATCAGCGGCGCCCCGTCCGGCCGCCAGTGGCCCGAGGCCGTCACGTACTTCCGGTAGAAGTCGATCACGCTTCCCGAATAGCCGAGCTTCTCGACGATCTCGTAATAGGTCTGGGGCGGCACGATCACCAGGATCGCGAACACCAGCGGGGGCAGCAGCCGCGCTGTCCGCGCCTTGGCCAAGGCGCCAGCGCCCAGCTTGTCGGACATGAACCGGGTCGCCGCGCCCGAAACGAGGAACAGCAAGGTCAGCCGCCAGGGATTGGTGATCAGCATCACCGGCTCCAGCCAGGCGACCGGATGGGGCGACTTCACGTGAAAGCCCCAGGGCACGTAGAACATGCCGACGTGGTAGAGGATCAGCAGGAAGAACGCGCCGACCCGGATCCAGTCCAGATCAGGGCGCCGCTCGGACTTGGCGGTGACGGTTTCGAGGTTGGACATGGGCGGCCTCCGGGACGCAGGTGACGTCCGGACTTGGCCCAGGGCGCCGAAGCGGTGAAAGTCCGCCGGGGCGTACGGCGCCCCTCCGGTGACAGGTGGAATTCCAGGCGTGACGAGCGGCGAAAGATCCGGGACGAGAGGCGTCTTCTGGCGCGCGGTCCCCTTGTTCGCCGTGACCGTGCTGGCGCTGAACACGGTCAACATGCTGACCGCCTTCCAGGATCGGCCCGGAGAGCCCTGGATCGTTCCGGCGGTGGAGCAATACACCAGCGCCGTCACCGCGATCGCCTTCATGTGGATCGGCTGGATCGCCTTCCGCATCGCCCCGCCTGAGAGCCGGCCGATCTGGCGAATGCTGGCGGTCCAGGCCGCGGGCCTGCTGGCCTTTGCGACCGCTCACATCGTTTCGTTCTATCTCCTCCGCGCGCTGGTCTTCGGCTGGTTGGACATCCCCTTCGACTTCGATCTGGCCGAACGCTTCGTCTACGAACTGCGCAAGGACGCCATCGGCTATTTTATCGGCACGGCGGGCTTCTGGGGCCTGGCCCGGCTCTATGGCCCTCAGCCCGCACAGGAGCCAACGGCCGCCGCCGCGCCGGCGATGTTCGACATCCGCGACGGCGCACGGGTCCTGCGCACCCCGGTGGCCGACATCCTCGCCGTCGCTTCCGCCGGCAACTATGCGGAGTTCGTACTGACCGACGGCCGCAAGCCGCTGATGCGCTCGTCGCTGACCGCCCTGGAGTCCCAGCTCGCGCCCCTGGGATTCGTGCGCACCCACCGCTCCTGGCTGGTCAACGCCGCGCGCGTGACCGAGCTGCGGCCCGAGGGCTCGGGCGACTACACCGTCGCCCTCGGCGCCGTCGAGGCGCCGCTGTCGCGCCGTTTCCCCGCCGCCCTGGCCCGCCTGCGGGACGGTTAGGCGCCGCCCTTCGCCCAGGCCCGCGCCGCCTCAAGGTCCTTGACGTCGAAAGTCCGTAGCTCGACCGACAGGAACGCCGCGAAGAACCGCGCCATCGGCCCGATCCAGCCGTTGTCCGTGACCACCGCACAACGGCCGAAGGCGTCCAACCGCGAGAAGCTGTAGTTCAGGTCGCGCCACCAGAGGCTCGGCTCCATGCCGGCGAAGCTGCGCACGACTTCGACGGCGTTGATCTTCTTATGGGTCTTGAGCAGGCGGTCGATCGCCTGCACGGCGGCCTCGTACCCGGCGCGGTCGACCGCGCCGTCCACCGTCAGCTCGATATAGCCCGCCGCCTCGTCGGTCTTGATGTCCAGCATGTCCGTGCTCCTTCAGCGCAAGCAACGCATGGAGCGCCCAGATGGGCCGCGGCTCAAGCGGGGGTCATTTCCCGAAGATGAGCGCGCTCGTTCAGGGCCACGACATTCCGCTGTCCGCCCCGGGCGCACATGTAGCGGTGCACGCTGGTATAGCCCGGCTCGAAGAACAGCCGCGGCGTCATGCCCAGGACATGGGCCGTCCAGACATTGATCACTCCGCCGTGGCAGAACACCGCCACCCGCTGGCCCGGATGGGCGGCGACCATCTCTTCCAGCGCGCCGACGACGGCGGCGCTGAACGCCTCGATATCCACCCCGTGGTCCCCGGTGGCCATGGCCAGCCAGGCCTCATAGTTCTCGCGCTTGAGCACCTCCATGGGGATGTAGGCGCCGGAGTCTCGGTCGAACTCGGCGACCCCTTCATGCAGGCTGATCTGGTGGCCGAGATGATCGGCGAACGGCTGGGCCGTCTGCACCGCGCGGCGCATCGGGCTGGACCACACGGCGTCAGCGCCCTCATGCGCCAGCCAGGCCGCGACCTTGCGCGACTGATCATGCCCCTCCGCCGACAGATCGGGATCGGCGCTGTCGTCCCGGCGCACCGGCAGGCCATGACGGATCAGGATCAGTTCCATGCGTTCACCCCATATCGCCGGTTTCCACCAGCCTTGCCTCTGTTATCCCTGAGGCGGCCGGTCGGCGCCAGACCTGCCCCAGCGTCATGGGGGCGACCTGGGCCGAATGCGCAGGCGGCGCCTTGCGGCGACGGCGCTGAGCGACGACCTTTGAGGACGACAGAGCTGAGAGGTGAGTGAGATGCGTAGAATCGTCGTGACCGGCCAGGGCGTGGTTTCGCCCCTGGGAACGGGAACCGAAGCTGCCTGGGCCCGCCTCGTGGCCGGCCAGTCGGGCTTGCGCCGACTGCCCCAGGACCTGGCGCCCGACGTGCCCTCGCAGGTGGCCGGCATGGTCGTCGACCGATCGCAGGATCCCGAGGCGGGCTTCGATGTCGACGCCGCGGTTCCCGGCAAGGACCAGAAGAAGAT
>JAEXKM010000123.1 GCA_023445705.1 Pseudomonadota bacterium | reverse complement strand
CGCCCTCAACCACGCGCCGGTCAATGCGGCCTATGTCGACATGTTCCGGAAGATCCGAGGGTTGGTCGCCGGACCCGAGACGCAGGGGCTGTCACGCTCGGCCTTGGGCGCGCGAGCGCACCTGGTGGTCTCGGAGGTGCTTTGGGCGGTGGTCTGGCTGCACCGTCACGATCCCGACGATTTCGCGCGGGTCTCGCACCGGGTCCATTCGATCATGGCCGACGGCCTGGCCGCGCCGGGGCTCTCCTGGGCGCCGATCGCCCTTCCCAGCCTGATCCCCGAGAGCCAGGGCGCGGAGGCTTCCAAGGAACTCTTCCTGAGGGCTGCGACCCAGCTCATCAACGAGCACGGCTATCTAGGCGCCTCGGTCGAGAAGATCTCGGCTCGGCTGAACGTCACCAAGGGCGCCTTCTACCATCACCATGAGACCAAGGATGAGCTGGTGGTGGCCTGCTTCGAGCGTACGTTCGACGTGATGCGCCGCGCGATCCGGCAGGCCGAAGCCAGCTCCAACAACGGCTTCCAGACTCTGGCCACCGCCGCCACCGCCCTGGTGGAGTACCAGATGACCGGCAATGCGCCCCTCCTGCGGGCCTCGGCGCTATCATCGGCCCCCGAGGGGATGCAGCCTCAACTGGTCGCCAAGTTCGATCGTATTTCCGATCGCTTCGCCTCGCTGATCTCGGACGGCGTGGCCGACGGATCCCTGCGGCCGGTCGACGTGAACATCGCCGCTCAGATGCTCACCGCGATGATCAACGCCGCGGCTGAGCTGGGAGATTGGGCGCAAGGGGTCACGCCGCACACCGCCGCCGCCCTCTATGTGCGCCCGTTCTTCGAAGGCCTGTTGTCCCGCCAGGCGTAGACGTCCCTCGCGGCGCCCGGGCAAAGTAGGGGAAAAGCCCGAGGGAACGCTGACGTGAAGAAGCTGCTGATCGCCAACCGTGGCGAGATCTCCATCCGCATCGCCCGCACCGCCGCGGAGATGGGTATAGAGACATTGGCCGTCTACTCCGGCGACGACGCCGGGTCCCTGCACGTCCGCACCGCAGACAGCGCCCGGGCGATCGTTGGCGATGGCCCAGCCGCCTATCTCGACGGCGCGCAGGTCCTGGCGATCGCGCGCGAGCATAGCTGCGACGCGGTCCATCCCGGATATGGCTTCCTTTCCGAGAACGCCGGCTTTGCTCGCGCGTGCCAGGCCGCAGGGGTCGCCTTCGTGGGGCCTTCGCCGGAGGCGCTCGAACTCTTCGGCGACAAGGGCAGGGCGCGCGCGCTGGCCGCTGAGCACGGTGTCCCGATCCTGGCCGGACTGGAGGGCGGCGTCACCCTCGCCGGCGCCCGCGCCTTTCTGCGGGGGCTGGGCGATGGCGGCGCGGTGATGATCAAGGCGGTGGCGGGCGGCGGCGGGCGCGGGATGCGCCCGGCCCGTTCTGAGATCGAACTGACCGAGGCCTTCGAGCGCTGCGCCTCCGAAGCCGAGGCCGCGTTCGGCGACGGCTCGCTCTATGTCGAGGAGTTCCTGCCCCGCGCGCGCCACATCGAGGTGCAGATCATCGGTGACGGTAAGGTCGTCTCGCATCTCTGGGATCGCGAATGCAGCCTGCAGCGCCAACGCCAGAAGGTGATCGAGATCGCGCCTGCGGCCACCCTGGCGCCGGAGCTGCGAGAGCGGCTGTTCGAGGCGGCGGTGGCCCTGGGCCGCGCCCTCGACTACCGCAGTCTCGGAACGATCGAATTCCTGGTGGATGGCGACCGCGCGGTCTTTATCGAGGCCAATCCCCGGCTGCAGGTCGAGCATACCGTGACCGAGGCCGTCACGGGCCTCGATCTCGTCCGGCTTCAGATCGAGATCGCGCGCGGTCGTTCGTTGGCCGAACTCGGCGTGACCCAAGCGGACGTCCCCAAGCCGCGGGGTGTGGCGATCCAGGCGCGGGTCAACCTGGAGACCCTGAATCCGGACGGCTCGGCCAAACCGTCCGGCGGCGTGCTGTCGGCCTATGAGCCGCCCTCTGGCCCGGGGGTGCGCGTCGATGGCTTCGGCTATGCGGGCTATCGCACGAGTGCGCGCTTCGACTCGCTGCTGGCCAAGCTGGTGGCGCATGCGCCGGACCTTGCAGCCGCCGCCGCGAAGGCGCGCCGCGCGCTTTCGGAGTTCAAGATCACCGGCGCGCCGACCAATATCGAATTCCTCCAGAGCCTGCTTGCCCATCCCGACGCCTTGGCGGGCGAGACCCATACTCGTTTCATCGAAGAGCGCATGGGCGAGCTGGCCGCCGCCGAGCCTGCTCGAAAGCTCTATTTCGACGCCGCGCCGACCGGGCCCAAGCGCGCCGGCGCCCAGGTCGACTCCTCGGATCCGCTGGCGGTGCTCAATCACGGCAAGGCGGCGGTCGCCGCGTCGGGCGACGACCACGAGGTCGACGGACCCGCGGGGACGCGCGCGGTCCGCGCTCCGCTACAGGGCACCGTCATCGGGATGGTGGCCGCGGCCGGCGACGAGGTGCGCGAAGGCCAGCCGCTCTTCGTCATGGAGGCGATGAAGATGGAGCACGTCGTCCCAGCCGACGTCTCCGGTATCGTTCGCCTAATCGCTGTCAGCGAGGGCGACACGGTGTTCGAGGGGCACGCCATGGCCTTTGTGGAGCCAGCGGAGGTGGCCGGCGGCGGCGTCGCGGCCGACGAAGAGATCGACCTGGATCACATCCGGCCCGATCTGGCCGAGGTGTTGGAGCGTCACAGGTTCGCCCTGGACGAGGCGCGTCCGGACGCGGCCGCGCGGCGGCGGAAGACCGGTCAGCGCACGACACGTGAAAACATCGCCGATCTCTGCGATCCCGGCAGCTTCACCGAATATGGCTCGCTGGTGGTGGCCGCGCGCCGCCGTCGCAACACGACGCAGGAGCTGATCGAGCAGACCCCGGCCGACGGCATGGTCATGGGCCTGGGCGCGGTGAACGGCGACCGCTTTCCCGAAGAGAAGTCTCGGGTGGCGGTGATGGCCTACGACTACACCGTGCTCGCCGGCACTCAAGGCTCGCACAACCACGAGAAGCTCGACCGGATGAGCGAGATCGCCGCGCGCTGGCGCTTGCCCACTGTGTTCTTCACCGAAGGAGGCGGCGGCCGTCCGGGCGACACCGAGGGCGGCGGCTTCGTCCGCGGCTTCGAGTTCTGGGGCCGGTTGTCCGGCGCGGTCCCGCTGGTCGGAATCAATTCGGGCCGCTGCTTCGCCGGCAACGCGGCCATCCTCGGCTGTTGCGACGTCATCATCGCCACCAAGGATTCCGCCCTGGGCATGGGCGGCCCGGCCATGGTCGAGGGGGGCGGGCTCGGGGTCTTCCGACCCGAAGAGATCGGCCCGATCAAGGTGATGCAGGAGAACGGCACGATCGATGTTCTGGCCGAGGACGAGGCCGACGCCGTGCGCCTGGCCAAGCAGTACCTCTCCTACTTTCAGGGGCCGGTCGCGGACTGGTCCTGCGCGGACCAGCGGCTGCTGCGTCGTGCAATCCCGGAGAACCGCCTGCGGGTCTATGACATCCGCAAGGTCATCGAGTTGATCGCCGACGACGGCTCGGTCCTGGAGCTGCGTCCGAAGTTCGGCCTGGCCATGGTCACCGCCTTCATCCGGATCGAGGGGCGTCCGGTGGGCGTCTTCGCCAACAATCCCCAGCACCTGGGCGGGGCGATCGATTCCGACGCTTCAGACAAGGCCGCGCGTTTCCTGCAACTGTGCGAAGCCTTCGATATCCCGCTGCTGTCGCTCTCTGATACGCCCGGCAACATGGTAGGGCCGGAGGCTGAGAAGACCGGGCTGATCCGTCACTGCTCGCGCCTCTTCGTCATCGGCGCGAACCTCACCGTGCCGGTGTTCTCGGTGGTGCTGCGCAAGAGCTATGGCCTGGGCGCCATCGCCATGACGGGAGGCTCGTACCAGGCGGCCATGTTCACGGTGGCCTGGCCGACCGGCGAGTTCGGGGGCATGGGGCTCGAAGGTTCGGTCAAGCTCGGCTACCGCAACGAACTGGCTGCGATCGAGGATCCCGCCGCCCGCAAGGCGAAGTTCGATGACATGGTCGCGGCCGCCTATGCCCGCGGCAAGGCGCTCTCCCAGGCCATGAGCCCGTCGCTCGATGATGTGATCGACCCTGCCGACACCCGGCGCTGGGTGCTCGCAGGCTTGAAATCCCTGCCTCCGCTGCCGGTCCGTACCGAGAAGAAGCTGCGCTGGATCGATAGCTGGTGACCTCCCACGCTTGCTTTCCCGGAAGCGGTTGCGCAACCTCTGCCGCACGAGCCTGACGGCCCGCAGCAGGCGGCCCAGTGTGCAGTGCGGGGCCGCCACGGCGGGGGATTTGCTATGGATAGGCTGGCTTCGCTCACACCTCGTGAGCGCCAATGCCTCATGGGGGTGGCGCGCCACCTGCAATCGAAAGAGATCGCGCGCGAGCTCGGCCTTGAGGCGCGCACGGTCGACAAGCACATCGAGCGCGCAATCAAGAAGCTTGGCGTCTCCAGTCGCCGCGACGCCGCGCGCATGTTGGTCGGGGACCTACGTAACGATCACGTAGGGGCGCCGCTCCCCCTCCCGCCGAGCGCCGTCGACGCGCTTTCCTCAGGGCGGAAAGGAGGCGCACATGCCCCATACGGCGAAGAGGCTGCCGCAGAGCACCTGGGGCGACTTGGAGGCGATCTTCGACAGTCTGGCCAAGACGAGTCAGCAGAAGGACGCGGTGCATCACCTGCTGCAGGTGACGCGGGAGATGAGCCCGTATCTTACGAGGCTCGATCTGCTGCGCGAGATTATCTGCGTCGCGCTCGTCTTGTTGCCCGAGGAGGCTCAGCCCCCCCAGTCCTGGACGTGGCTCGCACAGGGACCGCCAGGACCCCAGGGCGGCGGCTCTTGACGGCCATGCTGTTCACCCTGGTCGCCGGGGCCCTGCTGATCGGCGGTCTCGCGATCGCCATCCAGCTCGGACACCTCATGCAGACGCTCGACGTCTGGTTCACCCGGGGCTGACCGGCGAAGGCCGCAGTCCCGACACTCATCCCAATCCCAAGCTCCCGCGCGCGTCGCGGAGGAAGGACCTGTCATGCAACGTCGCGAAATGGCCCAGGCCATCGCCACTTCCCTGTTCGAGACCGAAGCCGCGCTGGACGCCGCGCTTGAGAAGGCCGCCCTGCTGATCGCCCAAACCAGCGCCCTGCGCCGCGAGCACAACTATTCGGCCGTGCTGGGCCACGAGGCGGTGGCCGCGCTCACCCGCACGATCGACGCCCTGGGCGCCGCGCGCGAGCATGCGATGTCGGCCCATGCGGCCTTCGAAAAGGCCTCCCCGCAGCTTGGCGTGCGGCCGGCCACCCTGCACGGTACAGGGGTCGACAAGCCCGCCATGGCGGTGGGTGAGGCGAGCCTGGAACTGCGCGCGGTAGCTTGACGGGAGCGGCCGCCCCTGGCCTCCCTTGGTCGGGAGAAGGGGCGGCCATGTTCAACACACCTGTCCAGATGATCGGCGCGGTGGCGACGGCGCTGGTGACGGTCCTAGTGCTCTGGCGGGGCGACCTGCCGGCGCGCCTGGCCACACTGGCGAGCCTGGCCGCCTTTTTTCTGAGCCCGGCGGTTCAGGCCTTCGGCGGTTTGGCCAAGCCCCTCTGGGGCGTGGCCGCCGTCGATGCGGCGCTGCTGACCTTCATCACTGTGCTGCTCTGGCGTTTCGACCGGCGATGGCTGATCGGCGCCTGGGCCTGCGAGGCCCTGACCGTGTTGTGTCACGCGGCCAAGCTGGCCGACGTCACCCTGCTCGCGCGGGGCTACGTGGCCAGCCTCTACGTCCTCTATTTCGGCTTCCTAGCGGCGCTGGCCATGGGAGCTTTCGAACGCGGACCTCGGCGTCTGTCAGTGGGGCACGTAAGTCCGTAGCACGTCCTCGATGATCCGCTCGAGCTGACCCAGGGTGTTGCAGGTCTTGGCCACGTGGCAGAAGCGCTCGTAGCGGTACATGACGCTGTCGCCCTGGCTCCAGTAGCTCTCCGGCTCAGGGTTGAGCCAGATCACCGAACGCGCCCGATTGTGGATCGTCGCCATCAGGTCCAGGCGCGGATCGGCATAATTCGACCGCCCGTCGCCCAGGAAGATGACGGTGGTGTGCCGGTCGATCCCCTCGAGGTGGTTCTCGCAGAAGTCTTCCAGCGACTTGCCGTAGTCGGTCTGCTGGAAGCCGATCTTGCGCAGCACCTGGAAGATCGCGCCGTCGACATGCTCGTCGTCGAGAATGTCGTTGACGCTGATCAGCCGCCCCGAGAAGGCGTAGGCCTCCAGCCGGTCGACCACTTCGTTCAACGAGTACAGAAAGGTCAGCAGGAACTGCGCTGCCGCGGCGACGGACTTGGAGACGTCGCAGATGCAGACGATCGACGGCTTGTCGATCTTCTCGGTCTTCCAGACGATCTCGAAGGGCATGCCGCCGTAGGGCATCGACTTCCGCAAGGTGCGGCGGACGTCCATGTGGCCCTTTTTCGCGCGGCTGCGGCGGCGCGAGTAGCGGTCGGCCAGGCGCTTGGCCATCTTCTTGACCAGCGCCTGCATCACCGCCTGGTCGACAGGGTCGATCCCGCCCTCGGCGTTCAGCGCCTTGCGGGCCAGCATCTCCTCACGGAGCATCTTGCCCGAGCCGGAAGCGTAGAGTTCGTGCTGGCGCTCGACATAACGCTGAGCCTCGGCGGCCAGCCTGCGCTTGCCGGCCTCGAGCCGGTCGGCCGCCTCGCCGCCGCCTTCCAACTTCCGCGCCGAGGCGATGATCGCCTCGATCTCGGAAAGGCCCATCTCTTCGAGCAGCCGGCGGGTGAGGCGCGAGCGCTGGGTGGTCAGGCGGATCTGCGAGACCTGGGCCCGCTCGGCCGCTTCCTCCATGGCCTGGGCCAGGCCCGAGGCGTCGCCTTCCAGCAGCATGCGCGCCAAGTCCGACTCGGCCGCTTCCTCGGGCAGGCCCTCCATCGGGTCGCCCTCCCCTTGCGGGGGCGGTTCGAACTCTAGCTGATCGCGCGCGAAGAAGGTCTCGAACGTCTCGTCGAAGCGGACCACCTCGTCGGCGGTCTTGGCCAGGGTCGCGCAGAGCGCGTCCTTGAAGAGTTCGCGATCGGCGAAGCCCACCGTCGCCACCGTGAGGTGGGCGTCGATGGCTTCCGCCGGTGAGACCTTCACATCCGCGGCCCGTAGGGCGCGGAAGAAGTCCTCCAGAGCGCCTTGCATGGGGTTAGGCCGCGGGGCGGCGGAGCAGTTCGGAAATCTGCGGCTCCACCGCGGCGATGTCGGGCTCGAACTTCAGCAGCACGTTCAGGGTGTCGCGGACGACTTCCGGGTTCAGGCTGTTGGCGTTGAGCAGGATCAGCGCACGAGCCCAGTCGACGGTCTCGGAAATCGACGGCGACTTGCGCAGGTCGAGGGTGCGCAGCGACTGCACGAAGTTGACCAGCGAGGTCGTGAGCGTCTGCTCGATGCCCGGCACGCGGCTGGCGACGATCTTCCGCTCCAGATCGGCGTCGGGCAGGGGGATGTGCAGGTGAAGGCAGCGGCGCTTCAGCGCATCGCCCAGGTCACGGATGTTGTTCGAGGTCAGGAAGACCAGCGGCGGGACCTTGGCCTTGATCACGCCCAGCTCGGGAATGGAGACCTGATAGGCGGAAAGCACTTCCAGCAGGAAGGCTTCGAACGCCTCGTCCGACTTGTCGATTTCGTCGATCAGCAGGACGCAGCCGTCGTCTTCCTTCAGCGCCTTCATCAATGGGCGCGGTTCCAGGAAGGGTTCGGAGAAGAACAGGTCGCCGATGCCGTGCAGGCGATCCATGGCGGCGTCCATATCCTTGGCGTCCGAGAGGGCCGCGCCCATCCGGTCCTTCAGAATCTGGGTGTAGAGAAGCTGCTTGCCGTACTTCCACTCGTAGAGCGCCTTGGACTCGTCCAGGCCCTCGTAGCACTGCATGCGGATCAGCGGCTGGCCCAGCAGGGTGGCCGTCGAGAGTGCGAGTTCGGTCTTGCCGACGCCCGCCGAACCTTCGACCAGGATCGGCTTCTGCAGATGGATGGCCATGTAGAGCGCGGTGGCGATGCGGCGGGAGGCGATGTAGCCGACGCTGGCCAGCCCTTCGATCAGGGCGTCCACGGAAGACAGGACGTCCGGCTGCGCGGCCTTAATCGCCGCGGGAGTGGAAACGGTCAAAGTCTCAAACTTTCAAAATCTGCGCTTAAAGGCGCCGTGGCGTTTTCAATACCGCGAGTGTGCAAGCGCCATGAGGTCATGGCAAGACATGCTTCAAACAGCCGTTCGCGCAGATTGAAAGCCGAGTCAGTCGTTTCGTTTCACGAACGCCCGGATCGCGGCGGTCACCTGGTCCTGATCCGCCTCCGAAAGATACGGATGCATAGGCAGGCTCATCACGACCTTGGCCTTGGCGTCCGTCACCGGCAGGCCGCCGGGCGCCGGGTACTTCGAATAGACGCCCTGGCGATGGATCGGGATCGGATAGTAGACCGCGGTCGGCACGTCCTGGCCCTTGAGGTGCGCGATCATGCCGTCGCGGTCGTCGGTCTCGATGGTGTACTGCGCCCAGACGGACACGCCACCCTCGATCACCTTCGGAACCTTGACGACGTCGCCTAGCTGTTCGGCGTAGCGGGCCGCCACCTTGTTTCGAGCTTCGATCTCGTCGGCGAAGATGGTCAGCTTCTGCAGCAGGACAGCGGCCTGGATCGTGTCCATGCGGCTGTTCATGCCGATCCGCATGTTCAGGTACTTGGGGTCGTGGTCGAAGGTCCGGCCCTCGATGTCCGACTTCACCGCCTGGCCGTGGACGCGCAGGGAAACCAGCAGGTCATGGAGCGCTGCGTCCTTGCACAGGACCGCGCCGCCGTCGCCGTAGCAGCCGAGCGGCTTGGCCGGGAAAAAGCTGGTGGTGACGACATCCGCCCAGTGGATCGGATGCTGGCCGTTCAGGGTGCAGCCGAAGCCCTGCGCGCTGTCGGCGATCAGCTTCAGTCCATGCTTGCGTGCGACCGCCGCAATCGCCGGGTAGTCGGCTGGCTGGCCGAAGAGGTCGACGGCGATGATGGCCTTGGGGGTCAGTTCGCCGGCGGCTTTCACCGCTTCGATGGCCGCATCGAGCTTGGCCGCGTCGATATTGTAGGTGTCTTCGACGATATCGACGAAGACCGGCGAGGCGCCGACCAGCGGCATGACCTCAGCCGTCGCCGCGAAGGTGAACGACGGGCAGAAGACGGCGTCGCCCGGCCCGATCCCCCAAGCCATGAGGGGGAGTTGGAGCGCTTCCGTGCCCGACCCGCACGACAGCACGTAGGGCGCCTGGCCAAACTCGCCGAGCGCCTTTTCGAACTGGGCGATCTCCGGGCCCATCACATAGGCGCCAGAGCGGACCACCTTCAGGATGGCGTCTTCCAGCGGCTGGCCAAGGCGCGCGCGCTGAGCCTGGAGGTCGATGAACGGGATCGGCATGGCGAGCCTCTCGCAAGTGAAGCGGCCGGCTTCATGGCATGCGCGGATGGGTCAGGCCAGACACGCTTGGCTACCGAACGTTTCCGTGCCGTCCTGCAAAGGGGTTGCGATCGCGGACTGGCTCCACAGCAATGACTGCCTGGCGCAGCACGGCTTGTTCTACGCCCTCAGAAAATCGGTCCGAGGGCGAGCCAGTACCTAAAGATCGAGGTGTAGTACGTAAAATACGAATTTCTGGATATTCGGGATGAAGCATCGTGATCCCAAGCATTGTCGGAGCGGAGACAAATCTAGGATTTGAAATTGTTGGCCATGCTCGTTAGTGCACGAGAAGTACGTGAAATTGCCCCGCTTGGCGCGGGGAGAACTTACAATTCACGTGTTTTGCGTAAAACCCTTCAGCCATCACTGAAGAATTTTGAGCAGACACTTCCTGAGGTCTGGCTCGGGGCCGAATTTTAACCAGAAATTTGCTTGGTAAGCATGACCGTTCCCGAAACGCAGCAGTTGCGTCACGGGGGGATGATGAGACTTTTTGCGAAACGGGGACCCGACAAGGCTCTTCTCGACAAGCACGCCGATCTCGAAAATCGAATGGCCGCGATCTCGCGGTCGCAGGCAGTGATCGCCTTCAATCTCGACGGCACGGTGCTGGAGGCCAACGAGAACTTCTTCGCCGCCATGGGCTACCAGCCAGGCGAAGTCACAGGCCGTCACCACAGCATGTTCATGGACCCGCAGGAGGCGCAGACCTCGGCCTATCGCGAGTTCTGGCGTGATCTGAACCAGGGACAGTTCGTCGCCGGCAAGTTTCGCCGCATGGCCAAGGGCGGCCGGGAAATCTGGCTGCAGGCCACCTACAATCCGGTGATGGGCGCCGACGGACGGCCCTACAAGGTCGTCAAGTTCGCGGTGGACATCACCCAGGCAGAGCAGGCGATGCGCCGGCAGGAGGAAGAGCGGGCGCAGATGGAAGCCGCGCAGGAGGCTCTGGTCGCGGTGCTGGCTGAAAATCTATCCAAGCTTTCGCAGGGCGACCTGACCGCACGTATCGATCAGCCCTTGAGCGGCGATCACCAGCGGGTGAAGGACGACTACAACCGCGCAATCGAAAGCCTGCGCCAGACCCTGGAATCGATCAGCGCTTCGACCGGCGGCCTACGCGGCGGCGCCGAGGAAATCGCCGGGGCTTCGGACGACCTCTCCCGCAGGACAGAGCAGCAGGCAGCGAGCCTGGAAGAGACCGCGGCGGCGCTTGACCAGATCACCGCGACGGTGAAACGCAGCGCGGACGGCGCCAAGCAGGCGTCGAGCGCGGCTTCCGAGGCCAAGCGCGGCGCGGAGCGCTCGGGTATGGTGGTCCGGGAGGCGGTCGCGGCGATGGGCGAGATCGAGAAGTCGTCGGCCGAGATCGGCAACATCATCGGGGTGATCGACGAGATCGCCTTCCAGACCAACCTTCTGGCCCTGAACGCCGGGGTCGAGGCCGCCCGCGCCGGCGAGGCCGGCAAGGGCTTTGCCGTCGTCGCCTCGGAAGTGCGAGCGCTTGCTCAGCGCTCGGCCGAGGCGGCCAAGGAGATTAAGGCCCTGATCTCGGCCTCCTCCGCCCAGGTCGACCGGGGCGTGAAGCTGGTCGGCGAAACCGGCGAGGCGCTGACCGACATCGTCGGCAAGGTCACTCATATCGACCAGCTCATCTCGGAAATCGCCCTGTCCTCGCAGGAACAGGCCACCGGCCTGAACCAGGTGAACAGCGCGGTGAACCAGATGGACCAGGTCACCCAGCAGAACGCGGCGATGGTCGAGGAGGCTACCGCCGCCGCCGCGAACCTCAAGGCCGAGGCCGGGGAATTGGCGCGGCTGGTGGCGCAGTTTCATATCGGCGCTTCGGTCGAGCGGCCGCAGCTCGTTCGCGAGGGCCGACACGTTCCAGCCGCCAATCCGGTGGCCCATGCCCAGGCGCGGGTCGCAGCCTTCGCCCGCGGCGGCGCGGCGCCGGCTTCCCAGTGGGAAGAGTTCTAAGGCAGGTCGAAGTCGAGGGCCGCGCGGAGATGCCTCCGTGTGGCCTCCTCCAACGCTGTCGGCCAATTGGCTCCGAGCTTTGCTGCGAGGGGCCGCGCGTGAGACATAAACGCGGCCGCGATCGCGACCTGCGCCTGCAGAAGCGCCTCGGGCTCGGGCGGCGGTGAGGGGAGCGCTTCCAGGACTTGCCGCTGGCCGGGCGTCAGGAACGGGTTGAGCCGCTTGACCCCACGAGCGGCCGGCGCAAGGCCGGCTTCTTCGACCATCAGGTCGACGGTCATGTTGCGCAGCAGTTCCACGCCTTGTCTGGCGACGATCCATTCCTCTCGGCCGAAGGCGACGGGGGCTAGGCCCATGACCCTCAGGAACTCGGCGATCAAGGCTGAAAGGCGGGTGGGCGCATCGCTCGCGCCTGGCCCTGGGCGCTCGGCTGGTTTGGTTGGGTCGCCCAGCAGATGGCGGAGCGAACCCCCGTCTTGGCGCGCAAGTTCTGGCGGCGTGAGGAAGGCCAGGTCGAACCGGCGCCAGTCGGTGGTGATGGCGGTGAGGACCCGCCCGTAAAGCGTTTGGAAGAAGGCCAGCGGCGGCATGTCCGGGCGCGGGGCGCTGTAGTCGGCCAGGCACGCGGAAATATGTTCTTCGGCGACCACGAGGGTCAGGTCGATGTCGCTCCAGGCATCGCCCGCGCCGCGTCCGAAGCTGCCGGAAAGCCAGGCCGATTTGATCCGCGGGTCGTGGCCCAGGGCGGTCAGGAGCTGATCGATGAGCGCCTTCTGCTCGTCTGTCATGGGCGGAAGTTTGCGGAAGGCGTCGGGCGGCGGCAACGCGAAATCGCCGCCGCCCTAGGGCTCAGATCAGATCTGGCGAGTACGGCCTTCCCAATAGGGCGCGCGGACCTTGTTGCGCTGGATCTTGCCGGCTTCCGACCGCGGGAGGTCGGTCGCGAAGTCGAGGCTGCGCGGAACCTTGAACGCCGGCAGCGTCTTGCGGCCGAAGTCGAGAATTTCCTGAGCCAGCTCGTCCGACGGCTCGTAGCCGGGCTTCAGCAGAATGACCGCCTTGACCTGCTCACCCCATTCATCATGGGGCACGCCGACCGTCGCGCTGTCGGCGACGGCGTCGTGCTTGATGAGCTCGTTATCGACTTCTTGCGGATAGATGTTCACGCCGCCGGAGATGATCGTTTCGGCGTTGCGGCCGGTGAGGAACAGGTAATCGTCCTCGTCGAAGTAACCGACGTCGCCCATGGTGAAGAAGTCGCCAACGCGGTTCGACTGGGTCTTGGCTTCATCCTTGTAATAGGTGAAGCCGCCGCCGGGCGGGAGCTGGTGATAGATGCCGCCGGGCACGCCGGGGGGCAGGTCATTGCCTTCCTCGTCCAGGATACGGACCTGCAGGAGCGCGGGGCGCTTGCCGACGCTACCCGGCTTCTTGAGCCACTCCTCCGAGGAGATGGTGAAGCCCGCGCCGCCTTCGGAGCCCGCATAGTACTCCGACAGCACCGGCCCGAACCATTCGATCATGGCGTACTTAACTTCCGGCGGGCAGGGCGCCGCGCCGTGGACGATGTACTTCACATGGCCGACCGGATAGCGCGCCTTCACCTCGTCGGGCAGGGCGAGCAGCCGTTGGAACATGATCGGCACCAGATGCAGGTGGGTGATCTTCTTTTCCGAGATGGTGCGAAGGACCAGCTCGGAGTCCCACTTGTCGATGAAGTGCAGCGGAATGCCGGCGCCCATGGCGGCGCGGACGTCGAAGGCCAGGGGCGCGGCGTGATAGGCCGGGCCGGCGCAGAGCTGGATGGAGTCGTCATCATAGCCGCGCAGGCCATACATCGCCTGCGGCGTGACGGTCGGGGTCGGGCGGAAGACGCCTTTCGGACGGCCGGTGGTGCCCGAAGTGTACATCATCTGGTTGCCGAGAACCGGATCGGTGATGTCCGAACCGTCCAGGTCGGCGATCGCCGCCTCGTAGTCCTGGAAGCCGGGGATCGCCCCGCCGACGGCCAGCTTCAGCACCAAGTCCGGGCATTGCTCGGCGGCCGGGCCGACCGACGCGACGCGTGCTTCGCCGACCAGGATCTTCGCTTCGCAGTCCTTGATGATGTAGGCGATTTCGTCGGTGGTGAGGTGCCAGTTGACCGGGGTGATGCGAACACCCGAGCGCAGCGTCGCAGCCTGGACCTCGATGAATTCCGCGCGGTTGGAGCAGACGAGCGCCAGGGAGTCGCCCGGCTGGACGCCGTGCTGACGGAAGAGGCGTGCGAGCTTGTTGGCCGCGGCGTTGATCTGGGCGAAGGTCTTTACGCGCCCATCCGGATCGACGACCGCAGGCCGGTCGGGATGCAGCTTGGCCCAGACGGCGGTGGTCATGCCGGTGGCGGCCGCCTCGTTCAGGGTTTCTTCCAGGCTCGTGCGCTCTTGCAAATCTTCCATCAAATTCCTCCCGTCGCCGAGGGCCTGATGACCGTGCGGCGCTCTTTTCTATGGTCCGAGACGGCGTTTCCTCGGCTGCCGCAGCACGAAATATGCGCTGGGGTATGGGGGCCGTTTCCGTATCGTAAGCGCACCATGCCAGCGCCGAGGCGGCGCGACAACGGCCATGGCGATCCAAACGCAGACCGGATGGGCGCCATTGTGCCTTCCGGGCGCGGTGGCTAGAGCCGGATGATGAAAATCCTCGTCGCCACCCCGACCTACAACGGCAACGTCACCGGCAACTACACGCGCTCGATGCTCGAGCTGTTCAGCGTGCTGGGATCGCAGGCGAGTTGGGAGACGACCAAGGCCGTCCTCATCGTGATCGCCCGCAACTATTTCGCCAGCAAGGTGCTGGAGCGGGATTTCACCCATCTGCTGTTCGTCGACGCCGACGTCGACTTCTCGGCCTCGGTGGTCCAGCGGATGCTGCAGTTCGACCGGCCGCTGGTGGCCGCCGCCTATCCGCAGCGTTCCCTCAATATCCGGGCCTTTCACGCGGCCTCGCGTCGCTTCGACAATCCGAACGTCGCCATGACGGCGTCCCTCAGTTTCCCCATCGAGTTGGAGGAGCCGCGGGTCAGCCGGGACGATTTCCACCGGGCGATCTCTGCGCCGACCGGCCTCATGCTGATCAAGCGCGAGGTCCTGGAGAAGATGCGCGACGCCTTCCCGGATCTCTATTGCGATGCGGCCGACAGCTTCTATGGCGCCGAGGGGCTGAAGAAGGTGCTGCAGTGTTTTGAGCCGCTGCCCAATGCGCATGGCGTGAAGATCGGTGAGGACCTCTCCTTCTGTCGGCGCTGGCGCGACCTTGGGGGAGAGATCTGGATCACCTTCGACGAGTCCATCGGGCACACCGGACCCTACACCTTCCGGGCCGCGCCCAACGGCTGAGGCCGTTTGATTCGCCGCGATTCGAGGCCTCTTCCGCTCCCGATCCGAGGGTTCGGGCGCCTTTAGTGAAGCTTTGACCCGAAACTAGAAATTCTGCGCCCGTACAACCTGCAAATTTGTACGCAGTGTCAAAACAAGTCTGGCGCGAGGCGAAAGAGCGCGCCAAAATACGTTCCATACTCAGACATGGAAACTTGCGATGAGCGAGTCACACCCCACCGAACGGGGTGCGCGTATCCCTGCCTCCGACCCCGCCCGGGTCGACGTCAGCCAGATGCCGCGCGTACTGCAACGGATTACGGCGCTCTCGCTCAAGTACCCAGGCAGGATGGCGATCGCGGTCGCCTGCTCCCTCGGCGCGGCCATCGCCAGCCTGACCCTGCCGAGATTGCTGGGCTCGGCGGTCGACCACGCCGGCGCCTTGCTTAGGGCCGGGGCGGCCGAAGCGCAGGAGGCGCAGGGCGCGCTTTGGGTGACGGCCGGGCTGGTGATCGCCGCAACGGTGATCCGCGGCTTCCTCACAATGATCACCGGCTACCAGTCGGAATATGTCAGCCAGCGCGTCGGCTACGACCTGCGCCTGCAGTATTTCCAGCAGCTCCAGCGCCTATCCTTCGGCTTCCATGACAAGATCCATTCTGGCGATCTGATCACCCGCGGCATGCTCGACCTGGAAGGCGCGCGCGTCTTCATCCAGGGCGGGGTGATGCAGTTCGTGTCGCTGGCCCTGCTGCTGAGCTTCGCATCCTACATGATGCTGAGCACCGACTTGATGATGGGCCTGATCGGCCTCGCGTTCGTGCCGGTGGCCGGCTGGGCCCTGGCCCGGATGGGCTTTCTGCTGCGGGTTACCTGGCTGCGCGTCCAGGAGCTGATGGCGGTGCTGACCCTGACCATGGAGGAGAACCTCCAGGGCATCCGCGTCGTCCGAGCCTTCGCCGGCAAGCGCTTCGAGATGGCCAAGTTCGACAAGGCCTCCATCGACGCCCTGAACTTCTCCTACAAGCGCATCACCCTGCGTTTCCGAGGCGTGGCGGTGATGACCGTGTCCTTCTACGCCTCGATGGGGCTGCTGCTCTGGTACGGCGGCCATAAGGTCATCGACGGGAGCATGACGGCCGGCAAGCTGACCGAATTCCTCACCTACATGACCCTGCTGCAG
>JAEXKM010000382.1 GCA_023445705.1 Pseudomonadota bacterium | reverse complement strand
CCTGGGATGAGCGCGGGGAGGTGGCCGAGATCCGGCGGCTGACGCTGGAATCGGTCTTGGAAGCCAAGTCGGTCATCTATCTGGAGAACCAGTACTTCACCTCGCCTATGGTCGCCGGGGCTTTGGCCATGCGGCTGGCCGAGCCCGATGGGCCCGAGGTCGTGCTGATTTCGACCGGCCAGAGTCCGAGCTGGTTCGACCAGCTCACCATGGATCGCGCGCGTTCCAACATGCTGTGGCGGCTGCGGTCGGCCGATGTTTTCGGGCGGTTCCGGGCCTTCTATCCGACGACGCCCTCGGGCACGAAGATCATCGTGCACTCCAAGGTGACGGTGATCGACGACGTGGTGGCGCGGGTCGGCTCGGCCAATCTGAATAACCGCTCCGGCGGGTTCGACACCGAGGCGGAGATCGCGGTGGAGGCCAAGCGCGACGTCGACCGCGTGGCGATCGGCGCCCTGCGCGACCGGCTGATCGGGCATTTTATGGGTCAGACGGGCGATGCGGTCGCCAAGGCCCGCGCCGAGCGCGGCGGCAGTCTGGTGGCGGCCATCGACTTCCTGAACCGCGAAGGCCGGCTTTCGCCGCTGCTGCCCATGAAGCAGACCCCGCTGGGCGAGATCATCGCCACCTATCACGTGGGCGATCCGTTCGGGGTGGCCGATTCCTGGAATCTCACTCGCCGGCGGAAGATTCTCTATGACGAGCTGCCGCTGCTGAAGACGCGGTTTGGGCCACGCTGAAGTCCATCACCAGGGGCAGGTGATCCGACGCCACCCTGGTCAGCGGGTCGAAGGGCGCGAAGACGTCGTGCACCTTGATCTCCGGGCTGACGAAGATGTGGTCGATGCGCAGCACCGGCAGGGCCGAGGGAAAGGTGGAGGTCGGGGAGCGCTTCGGCGCGAGGCGGCGGGCGGCCTCCAGCTTGGCGGCGAAGGTGCGATAGACGACTGAAGCTCCGGTAGCGTTGAAGTCGCCGAGCAGAATGGTGGGGCCCTGGCGCATCGGGTGTTCCAGCCACGAGGGCCCGGCGATCCAGGAGGCCTGGACCTGCTGCTCCTTGGGGACCAGGCCGAGGTGAGTGTTGATCACCTGGACCGCTCGTCCCTCGACCTCGATCGAGATCCAGACCGCCCCGCGCGGTTCCAGTTGCGGGATGCTGGGCAGGCCGGGCAGGGGGCCGGTCTGGATCATCCGCTCGGGATAGGTGGTCAGGACCGCGTCGCCATACAGTTCCTCTTCCACCCGCAGGGCCGGGTGGAAGTGGAAGGCCATCTTCAGGCGGCGGGCGATCTGGTGAGCCTGGTCCACGCCGCCGGTTCGGGCGCGGCCGACATCCAGCTCTTGCAGGGCGACGATGTCGGGTTCGAGCCGTGCGATCACCTCCGCGACCCTGCCAACATCGAGCTTTCGGTCGGTTCCGACGCAACGATGGACATTGTAGGTGAGGATACGGGGCATGGGGCGCTAGGGATGCACGCCGGATGCACGCGGCGCAACGGCTGCAACGCTCGGGTCACGGCGGAGGTTCGGAGCTGAACCGCGTTAAGTTGAAGTGACGTGAACGTAAACGTCATCTTCACATCGTCCGCGCACTCGCCTATGGTCCGCGACCAACGAAATACGCTGTAAATGCTCGCGCCAGGGAGCCCCTCATGAACCTCGATTTTTCGCCTGAAGACGTCGCCTTCCGCGAGGAGGCCCGCGCCTTCATCGCCGAGAACTATCCCAAGGCGCTGCGCGATAAGCAGCAACGCGGCGAAGAGCTGGATAAGGAAGACTATCTCTCCTGGCACCGCATCCTGGCCCAGAAGGGCTGGTCGACCCCGTCGTGGCCCGTCGAGTTCGGCGGCACCGGCTGGACGCCCACCCAGAAGTATATCTGGTCCGAAGAGCAGGCCCGCGCCGACACCATCGGAATCCTGCCCTTCGGCGTCTCCATGCTGGCCCCGGTGATCTACACCTTCGGCACCCAGGAGCAGAAAGAGAAGTTCCTGCCGGGCATCCGTGATGGCCTGGTGTGGTGGTGCCAGGGCTATTCGGAGCCGGGCGCCGGTTCCGACCTGGCCAGCCTGAAGACCAAGGCCGAACGCGTCACCGGCGATGACGGCAAGGAATACTACATCGTCAACGGCCAGAAGACCTGGACCACGCTCGGCCAGCACGCCGACTGGGGCTTCTTCCTGGTCCGCACCGATCAGAACGCCAAGCCGCAGGCCGGCATCTCCTTCCTGCTGATCGACATGAAGACCCCGGGCATCGAGGTCCGTCGGATCACGACCCTGGAAGGCGGCCATGAGGTCAACGACGTCTTCCTCGATAACGTGAAGGTGCCGGTCGAGAACCGTATCTTCCACGAGAACCAGGGCTGGACCTGCGCCAAGGCGCTACTGGCGCACGAGCGTTCGGGCATCGCCGGCGTGGCGCGTTCGAAGCGCGGCCTGGAGCGCGTGCGCGAGATCGCCAAGACCGAGCATTCGGACATGGGCGGCCCGCTGCTGGCCGACCCGTTCTTCAAGCGCAAGGTCGCCGAACTGGAGATCGACCTGACCGCGCTGGAGTTCACCGAACTGCGCACCCTGGCCGGCGAATCCAGCGGCAAGGGCCCTGGCCCGGAAAGCTCGATCCTCAAGATCAAGGGCACCGAGATTCAGCAACGCCTGAACGAACTGGCGCTGGAAGCGGTCGGCCACTACGGCGCGCCGTACCTGCGTGACATCGGCCACAACACCAATATCGGCCCCGATTATGCCGAGGGTCTGGCCGGCGCCTACTTCAACGGCCGCAAGACCTCGATCTACGGCGGTTCGAACGAGATCCAGCGCAACATTATCGCCAAGGCCGTGCTGGGCCTCTAACCGCAGATCGTCTTAAGTCACAGAACAACGCCTATTTCCCGCCTGGGCCGAGCGCGCCCGGGCGGGGCATCGCACGGGGAAACCAGATGGATTTCAGCTTCACCGAAGAACAGTCGATGCTGCGCGACACGGTCGCGAGCTATCTGGCCGACCACTACAGCTTCGAACAACGCCGTGACGCCCTGAAGGCCGAGCCGGGCTGGCGTCCGAACGTTTGGAAGGCCTTCGCCGAAGAGCTCGGCATCCTGGGCGCGCCGTTCTCGGAAGATCTGGGCGGCCTGGGCGGCGGCACGACCGAGAACATGGTCATCATGGAGGAGCTGGGCAAAGCCCTGGTGGTCGAGCCCTATCTCGGCACCGTGGTGATCGGCGGCGGCTTCCTGAAGCATTCCGGTTATGCTGGCGCGGCCGACCTGATCGGCGGCGTCATCGCCGGCCAGACCATCTTCGCCTTCGCCTATGCCGAGCCGCAGGCCCGCTACACCTGGCAGGACCTGAAGACCACCGCCAAGAAGGACGGCTCCGGCTACGTCATCAACGGCCACAAGGCCGTGGTGATCGGCGCGCCCTACGCCACGCACCTGATCGTCACCGCCCGCACCGGCGGCGGCCAGCGCGACGCCGATGGCGTCTCGGTGTTCATCGTGCCGAAGGACGCTAAGGGCGTGTCGACCCGTGACTATCCGACGGTCGACGGCTTCCGCGCCTCGGAAGTGACTTTCGAGAACGTGTCGGTTGGGGCTGACGCCCTGATCGGCGCCGAGGGCGCGGCCCTGCCGCTGGTCCAGCAGGTGATCGACGAAGCCGTCGTGGCGACCTGCGCCGAAGCCTGCGGCGTGTTCCGCAAGCTGCACGAAGGCACGCTGGAATACACCAAGCAGCGCAAGCAGTTCGGCCAGCCGATCAGCCAGTTCCAGGTGCTGCAGCACCGGATGGTCGACATGTTCATCAACCTCGAGCAGTCGATCTCGATGACCTACATGGCCAACATCAAGCTGGCCGACGACTTCGAAGAGCGCGCCAAGGGCGCCTCGGCCGCGAAGGTCCAGATCGGCAAGGCGGCCAAGTTCATCGGCCAGAACGCCATCCAACTGCACGGCGGCATGGGCATGACCGACGAAATGGCCATCGGCCATTACTTCAAGCGTTCGACCATGATCGAGAGCGCCTTCGGTTCGACCGACCATCACCTCGCCCGCTATGAGGCGCTGAGCTTGGGCAAGGCGGCTTAACGGGCGCCAAAATGTTACGAGGAAAGGCGGCGCTCCATGGGCGCCGCCTTTTTCTTTGCGACCTAGCCGACGCCGAGTACGCGAAGCGCGCCGAACGCGATCAGCCCGAGCAGGGCGAGCGAGGCGCTCACCACCAGAACGATGCGGGGCCCGGCGGCGCGAATGCTCCGAAGATCGACACAAAGGCCGAGCGCCGCCATCGCGATCAGGGTGAGGGCAAGGCTCGCCTGATGCGGCAGATGGGCGAGCGGCGCCGGCAGCGGCGCCAGTGAGTTCACCGCGGCAAGGCCGAGAAAGGCCAGGATGAACGGCGGCGCGAGGTGCGCCAGCGGCAGGCCCCGCGCCCGCCGACCGCTCTGTGGGGCGGCGCCCAGCAGGGAAAGGCCGGTCACCACAGGGCCGAGCATCAGCACCCGCACCAGCTTGACCAGGGTCCCCATCTGGACCGCGGCGGCGCCAAGCGGGCCAGCCGCGGCGAACACCTGCGGGACGGCATAGACGGTCATCCCTGCAAGAATCCCGGCGGCGGCGGGCGAGAGATCCAGAAGCCGAGCTGCTATCGGGATCGCGATCACCACGATAATTCCAAGGACGGCCGTGAAGGCGATGGACGCCGCGACGTCCTTGCCATCCGCATCGATGACCGGGGCGACGGCGGCGATCGCGGAGTTGCCGCAGATCGCGTTGCCGCATGCGATCAGCACGGCCATCTTCGAAGGCAAGCCGGCCAGCCGGCCGATCAGATAGCTCAATGCAATCGCAAGTCCGACCGTGGCGACGATCGCGGCCAGCAGCGGGACGCCAACCGCTGCGAGCGAGCTGAAGCTGACGGTCGCGCCCATCAGGGCCACTGCGAGTTCAAGCACCGTTTTGCCGGCGACCTGAATGCCGGCCTCGAACCGGCGAGGCGGCGGCCGGAAGGTGCGGACCAGGGCGCCGATCACGATCGCGATCACCAGGGCTTCCAGCCAGGCGCGGCCGAGTAGGGCGGCCTCGGCCTTCTCGATGACCAAGGCAAGGCCGGCGAGGCCGACGCTGAGGCCAAGGCCTGGCGCCATGGAGGCGTGAGAGCGGCGCTCATCGATAGACATGCCTCAGGCTCGGCCATGCCGATACGCAAATCCAATCGATTGATGTTGGCCATTCGATAAGTAATATTTATTCAAATGACGCTGGAGCAACTTCGGATCTTCGTCGCCGTCGCGGAGGCGCTGAGCATGACCCGCGCAGCCGACCAGTTGCACCTGACCCAGCCTGCGGTGAGCGCCGCCATTCGCGCACTCGAGGAACGCTACGCCACTCAACTCTTCGATCGGGTGGGCCGTCGCCTGGAGCTGACGGAGGCTGGAAGGCTGTTTCTGCCGGAAGCGGCGCTGGTCCTGGCGCAAGCGGGCGCCGCGCGGCGGATCCTCGATGATCTTTCCGGCTTGGCGCGGGGAGAGGTGCGGATCGCCGCCAGCCAGACTGTCGCCAGTTACTGGTTGCCGGTGCGCATGGCGCGCTTCGTCGGCAAGGCGCCGGACATTCAGCTCCGCCTCATTGTAGGCAACTCCGCGCAGGCCGCGGACGAGGTCTTGCGTGGCCAAGCCGACATCGCCTTCGTGGAGGGTGAGGTCGCCGATGACCTGCTTGCGGCGAAGGTCGTCGGCGGCGACCAGATTGGCCTCTTTGTCGCGCCTGATCACCCACTGGCGTCACGAACGCCGACGCACGCGGAACTTGAGGCCGCTTCCTGGGTCATGCGGGACAAGGGTTCCGGCACGCGTGATCACCTGGAGGCCGGGCTCGCCCAGTCGGGGGTGGACGTGGAGCGTCTTCGCGTGGTGCTGGAGTTGCCGACTAACGATGCGGCGCTTGAGGCGGTGGAGGGAAGCGGGCTCGTTACCGTGGTTTCCGAACTGGCGGCTGCCTCCCGCCTGGGGAACGGCGCGGTCCGGCAGCTGGACTGGGCGCTTGCACCACGCCAATTCAAGATGCTGACGCACCGCTCGCGGGCCGCAAGCAGGGCTGTCGCGGCGTTCATCGCTTCGCTCTGATCGCGCTGGCCATCGGCCATGACGTGGAGCGTTCGACCATGAGAGCGCGCTACGCGGCGCTGAGCCCGGACGAAACACGCTGGAGGCGACGCGGTTAGGAATCATCAACCACCGGTGCATGACGATGCGACATCGAAAGTACGGTGGTGGGTGATGTTGCAGTTGAAGTTCGTGCGCGCCAGAACGGCGCGCCAGGACGGGCGTAGATCGGTTGCGTATCGGGACTTACTGACTTCCGCGGCGCCGCTGGGCCTGATGCTCGCGCTGGCGAGCGGCCCCGCCGTCTTTGCTCAGTCGGTGGATCTGACAGGGGACACCGATCCGCTGGCGGCAGGCGACATCGATCCGACCTATGACCTGATGATCGGCGCCTATGGCGTTGGCACGATGACGATCAGCGGCGGCGCGCAGATCACCACGGCTTCGGGCTCGGTCGGCTACGACGACGGGAGCGATGGCGAAGTGCTGGTGACCGGCGGGGGCTCCTCCTGGGAAAGTCGCGGCAGCCTAACTATCGGCAACTTCGGCGTCGGGCGACTGCGGATCGAGGATAAGGCTAAGGTCCTGAGCGTGGATGCGATCATTGGCTCAGGCGACCCGGGCACGGGCGATGCGATCGTCACCGGCGGTGCGCAGTGGATCAACGAGAAGCAGTTTACGGTCGGATCCTATAGCGCAGGCACGCTGCTGGTCGAGGACGGGGGGAAAGTCTCAAGCAATCAGGGCTATATCGGCGCAGGTTCGGGCTCGAACGGCAGCGTCACGGTGACGGGGGTTGGCTCAAGCTGGGTGACCACCAAGTCCAACATCAACATCGGGAATTTCGGAACTGGCGCGCTGACGATCGACGACGGCGGACTGGTGCACGCAGTCACCGGCGTCGACATGGGGGTATCGGATCCGACTGCTAGCGGAACCCTGATTATGCAGGGCGGGGCGGTGTTGGAGACATCCAGGATCAGCGCCGGCCTGGGCGTCGTCAACGTCACGATAGACGACGGCTTGTTGCGGGCGCTTGCCAATACGTCCAACTTCTTCGCGGATTTCGCGGCGCGAGACGTCACGCTCGGAGGCGGCGGCGTCGTCGTCGACACGGGCGCGTACAACATCGCCATGGCGCCGCGTTTCGTGGGAACGGGCGGCCTCACGAAGAGCGGCGCCGGCCGGCTGATCCTCACGGGCGCCAACACCTATGCCGGGGCGACCCAGGTGGATGCGGGCCGGCTGGAGGTCAATGGCGACCAGAGCGGTGCGGCCGGGCTGACCACCGTGAACGCCGGCGCTACGCTGGGCGGCGTCGGCGTGCTGGGCGGCGACGTCGTTTCCATCGGCGGAAAGATCGCGCCGGGCTCCAGTGGCGCGCCGGGCGTGCTGACCATCAACGGCGGCCTGACCCTGGATGCGGCTTCCAGTCTCGATTACCGGCTTGGACAGGCCGGCACGGCCGGCGGTCTGCTGAATGATCTGCTGGTCGTGCAAGGGGATCTCACCCTTGATGGCGTGCTCAACGTCACTCAATCGGCCGGAGGCGTGTTCGGTCCCGGTGTCTATCGGCTGATCAACTACGGCGGGGTGCTTGACGACCAGGGCCTGAGCCTGGGGATGCTTCCAGGCGGCGGGACCAAAAGCGTCCAGACCTCAATCCTCAATCAGGTGAACCTGGTCGTCACCGCGCCGCCTGGAGGCGGCGGTGGCGGCGGTGGCGGGACGGGCGGCGGGGATCCCGGCGAGCCGCCTCCGCCCGCGGGCCCGTTCAACTTCTGGGACGGAGCGTCAGGCCAAGCGGCCGATGGCGTCATCACCGGCGGCTATGGCGTCTGGCGCGTCGGCGGCGCGCCGATCTGGGCCCGGGCAGATGGCGCGGCGAATAGCGCTTTCCAGTCCGGGATCTTCGCCATCTTCTCGGCCCGGCCAGGGGTGGTCGCAGTCGATAATGCGTACGGCGCTATCTCGGTCAGCGGAATGCAGTTCGCATCGGACGGCTACCTCGTGAACGGCGGGGCGATCGGGCTGGAGGCCGGCGCGGCGATCATTCGCGTGGGTGATGGTTCGGCTGCCGGCGAGACCTACAGGGCGACTCTCGCCACTGAGCTGACCGGGCCTGGCCTGCTCGACAAGACGGACCTGGGCACGCTGATCCTCACCGGCGCGAACAGCTACACCGGCGGGACCAGGGTCTCGTCGGGCGTCCTGCAACTGGGCGATGGCGGGACGATGGGGACGGTCCAGGGAGACGTCGCGGTCGAGGGTGTGCTGGCTTTCAACCGGTCGGATGCAATGACTTTCGGCGGCGTGATTTCCGGAGGCGGACGAGTTCGGCAGATCGGCTCCGGCGTCACGACCCTCAGCGCCGATAGCTCGGGCTTCTCGGGTTGGTCCGAAGTGCGAAGTGGAACCCTCGCCGTCGACGGCGTGCTTGGCGGCAGGGTCGAGGTTTTCGACGGAGGGCGGCTGACCGGAACCGGTCGCGTGGGCGCATTGCTGACTGAGGCGGGCGGCGTCGTGTCGCCCGGCCACGGCGTCGGCGTCCTGACCGTCGCTGGCGACTATGAGAGCCACGGCGGCACACTCCAGATCGAGGCGGTGCTGGGCGGCGACGACTCGGCGGCAGATCGTCTGGTGGTGCGTGGCTCGACCTCCGGCGCCACCTTGGTCGAGGTCGCCAAGCTGGGTGGCGGCGGCGCGCAGACAGCGGATGGCATCCTCATCGTTGATGTGGAGGGCGCCTCGGAAGGCGTTTTCACGCTGGCGAGCGGAGACTTCCGTCTAGGCGGCGAGAACGCCATTGCCGCCGGCGCTTTTGCATATGTCCTGCGCAAGGACGTCGAGGGCGGCGACTGGAAGCTCCGCTCCAGCATCAACTCCGTCGACAGCGTGCTGCCCCCCGCCGGGCCGGGCGAGCCGGCTCGCTTCGATCCCGCCCAACCTCAGACCGTGATCTACCAGCCTGGCGTCCCCGTCTACGAGGCATACCCTGAGACGCTCCGGGCTCTGAATGGCCTGGCGACGATGCGCCAGCGGATCGGGGACCGCCGGTGGTCCGGAGAGGACGATGCTGGCGTCTGGGGCAGGGTCGAAGGGGGTCGCCTAAAGGTCGAGCCCGCCGTTTCGACGAGCGAGGCCCGGCTCGAGACAGATCGTTGGAAGGTGCAGTTCGGCGTCGATAGGGCGCTGGGCGCGGTCGCCGGCGGTCAGTTGGTCGGCGCGCTCACCGCGCACTACGCGGAGGCCAAGACTTCCGTCGCTTCGCCCCATGGCGATGGGCGGGCGGAGGCGAAGGGCTATGGCCTTGGCGCGACGCTCACCTGGACCGGAGAGGCCGGCGGCTATCTCGACACTCAGGCCCAGGTGAGTTGGTACGAGACCGACCTGCGTTCCGACATCCTGGGAGACCGCGTTGAGGACGCTGACGCAAGCGGCTTCGCCTTCTCGGTCGAGGCTGGTCAGACCGTGGCGGTCGGGAGCACGTTCGGCCTGACGCCACAGGCTCAGCTGACCTATTCGACAGTCGATTTCGACAGCTTTGTGGATCCGCTGGGTGCGAGCGTCGTCGCCGATCAAGGCGACAGCCTTCTGGCGCGCCTCGGCGTCTCGCTGGACCGCGACTGGGCGGATGTGAACACCGATGGAAAGGGACGGCTCTACGGCCTTGCCAATCTGACCCACGAATTCCTCGACGGCTCGAGGGTCCTGGTGTCCGGAACGCCTATCGCCAGCCGAGCCGAACGCACCTGGGCCGGGCTGGCTGGCGGCGCCAGCTATGCCTGGGGCGCGGGTCGCTACCTGGTTTACGGGGAAGCCTCTGCCGAGACGCCGCTTTCGGGCGTCGGCGACAGCTACGCGGTTTCCGGGACGGCGGGGCTTCGCGTGCGCTTCTAAAGGCAGGCGGCTCCATCTGTGCCTTCAAGGCACAGGTGCTAGTCTTATCCGCCCGGTAGTTCGCAAATCCGGCTGGCGCCATCTCCTGGCCTCAACGGCAAGGAGAGCCTCCATGGAATACAGACATCTCGGCGCGTCGGGCCTGAAGGTCCCGGCCTTGAGCTTTGGCGCGGGCACCTTCGGCGGGCAGGGACCGCTGTTCAGCGCATGGGGCGACACCGACGCGCGCGAAGCGCGACGGCTGATCGAGATCTGCCTCGAGGCCGGCCTCAACCTCTTCGACACCGCTGACGTTTATTCGAACGGCGCGTCGGAAGAGATCCTGGGCGCGGCCCTTGCGGGCGTGCGTGACCAGGCGCTGATCTCCACCAAGCTCGGCCTGCCCACCGGTGAGGGACCGCAGGACGCCGGAACGTCCCGGCTGCGGCTGGTCCGCGGAGTGGAAGCGGCGTTGAAGCGCCTGCGCACCGACCGCATCGACCTTTTGCAGCTCCATGCTTTCGATGCGGCGACTCCGGTGGACGAGACGCTCAGCGCTCTGGACGATCTCGTGCGCGCCGGAAAGGTGCTCTATGTCGGCGCCTCGAATTTTTCGGGCTGGCAACTCATGAAGTCGCTCGCCGCCGCCGACCGACACGGCTGGCCCCGCTATGTGGCCAACCAGGCCTACTAC
>JAEXKM010000431.1 GCA_023445705.1 Pseudomonadota bacterium | reverse complement strand
GCATGGCGCTTTGGCTGGTCAGCCTCCGCCTGATGCGCCATCCGCTGCATGCCGAGATCACTGCTTCAGCTCGCAGGCTGCGCGGCGCCGCCCTGAAGGTGTCGCCATGACCGCTGAGACGGTGATTGCCCACATCGACTTCTTCTCGTCCGAGCGGGGCCTGGCGCGGCAGTACAAGATCCGCTACCCGCGCCTCGCCCTGATCCTCGACCGCCTCTACGACGCCGCCCTGGCCACGAGCGGGGCCATGGCGCGGGTGCGCCGCACGGCCGATCCGGCTCCTTCCCGGCGCATCCTCGTGGCCGGCGTCGAATCTCCCAACCGGCCGGGAGAGATGACCCGGGTGGTCGAGGCGCTCGTCTCAGCCAAGCACCGGGTCGAGACCTCGGTCATCGCCATGGGGGATCGCGGCAAGTTCGCGAACATCGAGGCGGCGATCGCCGCCGCCCCCTCGCCGCTCGACAGCTACGACTGGCTGATCATAGTCGATGACGACGTGGATTTCTCGCCGAACTTCGTGGACGACTTCATCGCCGCCAGCGAGGCCGCCGACCTGGCGATCGCCCAACCGGCCCACAAGTTCGATTCCTACGCCAACTATCGCCTGACCCATCGCCGCTGGGGCGCCCTGGTGCGCCAGACCCGGTTCGTGGAGATCGGTCCGCTCACCGCCCTGCGGCGCGACACCTTCGCCCGTATGGTGCCGTTTCCAGCCTCGCGCTGGTGCTACGGGATCGATGTCTATTGGTCGGCGCTGGCCGACGCCCATGGCTGGCGGATGGGCGTCGTCGACGGCGCCCCGATCCGCCACCTGCGCCCAGTCGCCAAGGCCTACGACTCCGCCGGAGCTGTCGCCGAGGGGCGGGAAATGCTGGCGCGGCTCGGAGTCTCCATCGACCGCGTCAGCATCCTCGGGCCGGGGCGGATCGCCATCGGCTGGTAAGCCGTCAGCTTCCGCTCAGATAGTCCAGCGCCATCAGCGCCTGGGCGCGCACGCCGGTCTCCATCGCCCGCTCGTCGACGTCGAAGAACGGCGAATGGTTGCCGCCCTTCGGATTGCCGACGCCCAGGTGATAGAAGAAGCCGGGGACTTCCTTCTGGAAGTACGAGAAGTCCTCGGCGCCCATGATGTAGTCGATGTCGTCGTGGAACTGGCCTTGCGAAGCCCGCACCAGGGTCGGCTTCATCTGCGCGGTCAGGGCGCGGTTGTTGTCGGTCACCGGGTTAGGCGTGCCCCATTCGAACTTCGAAGTCGCGCCGTAGCGTTCCGAGATCGAGCTCACCGCCTTCTCGGCCCGCGCGATCACGTCGGTCCGCATGCCCGGATCGAAGGTCCGCAGCGTGCCCGCCATCTCCATGTCTTCCGGGATGATGTTGTAGCGCATGCCGCCATGCAGGGTGGCGATCGTCAGCACCGTCGGCGTCTTCGAGACGTTGATCTGGCGCGAGGTGATCTGGTTGAAGGCCGTGACGATGTCGGCGGTCAGCGACGACATGTCGATCCCCTGCCAGGGCATCGAGCCGTGCGCCTGTTTGCCCTTCAGCTTGATCTCGAACCGGTCGGAGGCGGCCATCATCGGCCCAGCGCGCCAGACCAGCGTGCCCACCGGTCCAGGGAACGCGTGCAGGCCGAAGATCGCATCGACCTTCGGGTTGGTCAGCACGCCTTCCTTCACCATCAGCGGCGCGCCGCCCTCCTCGCCCGCCGGCGGGCCTTCCTCGGCCGGCTGGAAGATGAAGACCACCGTGCCCTCGATCTGGTCCTTCATGCCGGCCAGGATCTCGGCCGTACCCATCAGGATCGCGACGTGGCTGTCATGGCCGCAGGCGTGCATCACCGGCACGGTCTGGCCGTTGTACTGGGCCGTCACCTTCGAGGCGAACGGCAGGCCGGTCTGCTCGGCCACCGGCAAGGCGTCCATGTCGGCGCGCAGGGCCACGACCTTACCCGGCTTGCCGCCCTTCAGGATGCCGACGACGCCAGTCTTGCCGACGCCCGTGCGGACCTCCATGCCCAGCTTGCGCAGGTGGTCGGCGACGATCTTGGCGGTGCGGACCTCGCTGTTGGAAAGCTCCGGATGCTCGTGGAAGTCCCGCCGCCAGGCGATGACCTTGGGCTGCAGATCCTTGGCCTTGGCGAACACCGCCGCGTCGTAGGGCTTGGGCGCCGGCGGCGCTTCCTGAGCCTGAGCGGTCCCCGTCATCGCCACAGCCGCGGCGACGCCCGCCAGCCAAACCCTTTTCGACATACCTACTCCTACTTCTGCTTCGCTGGCTGGGCGATCCGCCCGCCTGTCATGGGCGCCGCAACGCCCGTGGTCTTGGGAAATGAGATCGGCAGGCCCCGAACCGTGCGGGCCGCCAGATAGGCGAAGGCCTCGGCCTCTATGGAATCGCCGCGCCAGCCATGGTCCTCGGCCTTGGTCACCGGCACGGCCAGGCGCTCGGCGAAGGCTTTCATCAGCACCGGATTGTGCCGGCCGCCGCCGCATACGATCAGCTCGGTGGGCGAGCCGCCCATGATCCCGAAGGCCAGCTTCACCGCCTCGGCCGTAAAGGCCACCAGGGTCGCAGCCGCATCCTCCAGCCGCAACCGCTCGAGCGGCTCCAGCGAGAAGTCGTAGCGATCGAGCGACTTCGGCGGCGGCGCCTGGAAATAGGGATGGGCCAGAAGGCCCGTCAGCACCGTCTCATCGACCTGGCCGACGCTGGCGTACTTCCCGTCGGGATCGTACCGCCCGGCCCCGCGCGACTGCATCAGCAGGTCGATCATCCCGTTGCCGGGCCCGGTGTCGAACGCGGCGATATCGTCGCCGCCGGACCAGAAGGTGACGTTCGCCACGCCCCCGACGTTCAGCACCGCCAAGGGCGCTGCCATGCCCGCGGCCTTAGCCCGCGCCAGGTGATAGATCGGCGCCAGGGGCGCGCCTTCGCCCCCCGCGGCCACGTCCGCCGTGCGAAAGTCGTAGGCGACCGGAACGCTGGTGGCGTCAGCCAACCATTGGGCGTCTCCGAGTTGCACCGTACGGCCGACGCGGCCCTCCTGCGGGCGCTCGTGCAGCACGGTCTGGCCGTGCATGCCCATCAGGTCGATATCGGCCCAGCCGAGCTTGTTCTGCGCCAGGAACGCCTCGGCGGCCGCAAAGTGCTCGTGGGCCACTGCCTCAGCGGCCGCTTCGAACACCTCCGGCGCCGGCGTTCCCCGCTCCCACTTCATGGCCGCGTCCGTCGCCGCCAGGGCGAGTTCGCGGGTTTCCTCGCTCAGCTTCCGCTCGCCCGCCGGCCCGAAAGCCTCGATGACGTCCCCGTCGGTCTCCAGGATCGCCATGTCGCAGGCGTCCAGGGATGTGCCGGTCATGAAGCCCAGAACTCGCATGCGAGCTTGACTGCCACGCCGCGCGCGCCGTAGCTAGGGGCCATGATCATCCGCGCCACCATCGCCGGCCGCTATTACCGCCTGCCCTGAAAGCAGGCGCGGAAAGATCTCTTGCGCCACCCTCGTCTCGGTCGGCGCCGCTCCCCATCGCAAGGAACTGACGGTCTCCGGCCATATTTGGAGCCTGCCAGATGTCGTCCGAAGTGCTAGAGCCCGCAGCTCTCATTCCCGAGTCTAAGCCCATGTCCGCCGACCAGACCTTCAAGTCCGAATTCCTGCGCACCATGCAGGATCGCGGCTACATCCATCAGATCACCCACCCGGCCGAGCTCGACGAAGCCGCCGCCAAGGCCCCGATCACGGCTTACATCGGCTTCGACGCCACCGCCGCGTCGCTGCACGTCGGCCACCTGATCCAGATCATGATGCTGCGCCGCCTCCAACAGGCCGGCCACAAGCCGATCGTGCTCATGGGCGGCGGCACCACCAAGGTCGGCGACCCGACCTTCAAAGACACCCAGCGGCCGCTGCTCACCGACGAGCAGATCCAGGCCAACATGGATTCCATGAAGGTCAGCTTCGCCCGCTTCCTGACGTTCGGCGACGGCCCCACCGACGCGGTGATGGTCAACAACGCCGACTGGCTGGACAAGCTCGGCTACGTCCAGTTCCTGCGCGACTACGGCGTGCACTTCACGATCAACCGCATGCTCACCTTCGAGAGCGTCAAGCTGCGGCTCGAGCGCGAGCAGCCGATGACCTTCCTTGAGTTCAACTACATGCTCATGCAAGCCACCGACTTCCTGGAGCTGGAGCGCAGCCATGGCTGCGTGCTGCAGATGGGCGGCTCGGACCAGTGGGGGAACATCCTCAACGGCGTCGAACTGATCCGCCGGGTCGACCAGAAGCCGTCCTTCGGCCTGACCACGCCGCTGCTCTCCACCGCCTCGGGCCAGAAGATGGGCAAAACGGTCGGCGGCGCGGTCTGGCTCAACGCCGACATGCGCAGCCCCTACGACTACTGGCAGTTCTGGCGCAACACCGAGGACGCCGACGTCGGACGCTTCATGCGCCTATTCACCGACCTCTCGCTCGAGGACATCGCGCGTTACGAGGCCATGCAGGGCGCCGACATCAACGAGGCCAAGAAGGTGCTCGCCGGCGAAGCGACCCGCATGCTGCATGGCGAGGAAGCCGCGACCGCGGCCGCCGAGGCCGCGCGCGTGGCCTTCGAGGTCGGCGCCGTCTCCGGCGACATGCCGACCCACGAGATCCCCGCCGCCGAACTCGACGCCGGGATCATGCTCGCCGCCCTCGTGCATGACGCCGGCCTCGCCGGCTCGCGTGGCGAGGCGCGTCGCCTGGCCCAGGGCGGCGGCCTGCGCGTCAATGACAAGGCCGAGGCCGACGCTGGCCGCAACATCACGTCCGCCGACCTGGTCGACGGCGTGGTCAAGATCGCCGCCGGCAAGAAGAAGATCGTCCTGGTGAAGCCCGTCTAGGAGAAACGCCTCATGTCCGACCTTGGTGAAGGCGCTTCCGCGCCCGACTTCGAACTGCAGGGCGCCTCCGGCGCCGTGAAGCTCGCCGACTTCGCGGGCAAGCCGCTGGTCGTCTACTTCTATCCGAAGGACGACACCTCCGGCTGCACCAAGGAGGCGCAGGAGTTCAGCGCCCTGGCGGCGGACTTCGCCAAGGCCGGCGTCGCCCTGCTGGGCGTTTCCAAGGACAGCGTCGCCAGCCACGCCAAATTCACCGCCAAGTACGACCTGACCGTCCCCCTGGCCTCCGATCCCGAGGGTGCGATGATCGAGGCCTATGGCTCCTGGGTCGAAAAGAACATGTACGGCCGCAAGTACATGGGCATCGAGCGCTCGACCTTCCTCATCGATCGGGCGGGCAAGCTCGCGCGCATCTGGCGCAAGGTGAAGGTCCCAGGCCACGCCGCCGAGGTCCTGAAGGCCGCCCAGGCGCTCTGACGAAAGACCCCGGTCGGCCGTGCGACGGCGGGTCGCAGCACCCAGCGTTCGCACGCCTGGCCGGTCCCTTCGAGCATTGCAGACTTGCCGCGCACATCGCCTATTTCACGGTGTAAAACCTCTGCCTCGCCCAATCGGTTGGCGCGCGACGCCACCGTTTGTTAACCAAAGCAGATCATCGTCCTTATGGCAGGGTGCGCGCCTGAAGCTGCGCCTAAAGCCTTGCGCGCGCATCCAATCTCATTGCATATCGCGGCGTCCCCCAGTTTTCCGTAACCGATACGGTGAGCATGACACGCCTTGCGCGCCTTCGCCGATCGCTTGAGGAGCTGTTCCCGGAACGGCACCTCTACGTACGCTCCGGCGGGGAAATGCGCTCTTTCGTCCTCACGACTGGTCGCCAGATGGCGATCGCGGGAGGGGTCGCGGCCGGCGCGCTTTGGATGGGCGTCAGCACCGCGTCCCTGCTCGTCGGCGCCCTCTCGGCCTCCAATCACGACCAGCAACTGGCCCGATTGCAGGCCAAGTCCGAGCGCCTCGTCGCCGATCGTGAGGCGCGCCTCAACAGCGCTATGGTCCAGTTGAACCAGGCCGAAGGCGGCATCGGCGCCCTCGCCTCCAGCGTCGAACGGCGCCACGCCGCCCTCGCCATGCTGCTCACCGAGTTCAAGGGCGAACCCGGCGCGCAGGCCGCGCTGCAGCCGGCGATCATCAAGGCGACCAGTGCTTCGGCCGAGGTCAGCCCCCTGCGTCGTATCGAACTCGTACGCGCCGGCCAGGAACGGCTGATCGACGCCGCCGACGATTACGCCAAGAGCCGCGGCGACCGCCTGCGCCTCGCCTTCCGCCTCGCCGGCCTGACCCCGTCGTCCTACATTCCGAAGGCCGGATCACTCGGCGGTCCGCTGATCGAGGCCAAGGATCCGCGCGCGCTCGCCGCCGTCCTCGATGTGGACGAAGCCTTCGCTGAGCGCATCCAGCACGCTGCCACCAACCTCTCCGAGGCCGGCGCCCTTGCCGATGCGGCCGCCAAGCTCCCCTTCTCACGCCCGACGACCGCGACCCCACAGACCAGCAGCTACGGCGTCCGTTTCGACCCGTTCACCCGCCGTCCGGCCTTCCATTCTGGCCTCGACTTCGCTGGCGCCCCCAACAGCCCGATCTATTCGACCGCCCCCGGCGTGGTCTCGTTCACCGGCGTTCGCTCCGGCTACGGCAACACCATCGAGATCGACCACGGCCGCGGCTTCAAGACCCGCTACGCCCACCTGCAGGCCATCGGCGTCCGCCCGGGCCAGAAGGTCACCGTCGGCACCCGCATCGGCGGCATGGGCTCTACCGGCCGTTCGACCGGGCCGCACCTGCATTATGAAGTCTGGGTCAATGGACGCGCCCAGAACCCGTCGCGTTTTGTAAAGGCTGGTGATTATGTTCTCCAAGGCGACTAAGGCCGAGAAGTCCTCCGTCCCCTCCGCAACCGTCACCAGCGATCGCAAGACTCCCGTCGCAGCCTCGATCATCAGTCAGGACATCACCGTCGAAGGCGGCGTCGCCGGCGAAGGCGAACTGCACGTCGATGGCGTGATCCGCGGCGACGTCCGCATCGGTCACCTCACCCTGGGCGACACCGGCCACATCGAAGGCTCCATCGTCGCCGAAACTGTCGATATCCGCGGTCGGGTGATTGGCTCGGTCTCGGCCAAGCAGGTGCGCGTCTACGCCACCGCCTATGTCGACGGCGACATCACCCACGAACAGCTCTCGGTCGAGACCGGCGCCTTCTTTCAGGGACGTAGCCTGAAGTTCCAGCGCACCACGCCCGTGGCCCTCGCCGCGCCGGAAGCGCAGAGCGCCTGATGTCCTCGGACGACATCGAGCCTGTCGCCGCACAGATCATCTTTGATGACTTCGCCAAGGTGGACATCCGCGTCGGCGTGATCGTTTCCGCCGAACCCTTCCCGGAAGCGCGCAAGCCGGCCTACCGCCTTACAATCGATTTCGGGCGGCAGATCGGTTTGAGAAAGAGTTCGGCGCAAATCACCGACCTCTATGGTCTGGACGATCTGCGGGGAAAGACCGTCATGGCGGTCGTCAATTTCCCGCCAAGGCAGATCGGCCCGGTCCGTTCCGAGGTGCTGGTGCTGGGGTTTCCAGACGAAGCTGGCCGCATCGTTCTGGCCACGCCCGACAAGGCCGCCCCCAAGGGCGCCCGGCTGAAGTAGGCCAAAGCCTTAGGCCGCGTCCTCATAGGCGCCGTTCATCAGCACTGGCGCGCAATGGCTGACATTCAGCTCCGCGGCGATTTCCACGTCCAGTTCGTGCTCGCGCTCCACCAGTTCGCGGCCTGAACGGCACCACAGCAAAGTCTGCTTCAAATGCGGCTGGGCGCTGCGGAAGGCGTCACGCGCGGTCACCGCCTCCGGCTCACCGTCGAACCCGATCGCCTCGATGACCGCCCCGGCGCCGATCAGGTCCTCGATCGCCGGCCGCAATGAGCCGTCCGGCCAGCGTTCGCCCGCAGGGATCACGGCGATGTCGCCGCCCTCGGCAAGTTTCAGCGCCTTGGCCGCCACGGCCTGGGCGTTCCGCAAGCACCCGGCCAGCACGGCCGCCCGTCCGCAGGCCAGCGACAGTCGCGAGCCGTTGGGCGACGGAAGCAGCAGTCGCTCGCCCGGGTTCAACTTCATCAGACTAGCCGGAGACAGGCTGAGGCGCCCCCCGGCCCGCCGGCTGGCGGCCAAACGCGCGCCAACCCTTGCGGCCTCGACACGGGCGGCGTCCTCATCGCCATACGGAAACGGATGGATCCTCGCCTTGCGATGGATCGCGACGTCGACCGCGGTCGAGAACGACAGCACGTCGACGATCACCACGACCGCCGCGCGCTCACGCAGCGGTTCGACCCCGTTCAGACCCCACTCGCAGTGAACCTTCTGCATCTCGCGCCTCCATCAGCGATCGAACGCCGATCTGCACGCGAATGCAAACGTCCGAGGCGAGCGGGCCCTGCTTAGGCGCCTGCCCCTTCCCGGGTCGAACCGACGCGCTGAGCCAGGGCGGCCCCCATGAATTCGTCGAGATCGCCATCCAGAACCCCCTGCGTGTCGGAGGTTTCGACGTTGGTCCGCAGGTCTTTCACCATCTGATACGGCTGCAAGACGTAGGATCGGATCTGGTGACCCCAGCCGATATCGGTCTTCTGGTCGTTCAGGGCCTGGGCCTCGGCCTCGCGCTTCTGCAGCTCCAGCTCATAGAGCCGCGCGCGCAGCATCTTCCAGGCCTCCTCGCGGTTCTGGTGCTGCGAGCGGCCCATCTGGCAGGCCACCACCACACCGGTCGGCACGTGGGTCAGGCGGACGGCGGAGTCCGTCTTGTTGATGTGCTGGCCGCCAGCGCCCGAGGCGCGGTAGGTGTCGGTGCGGACGTCCGAGGGGTTGATGTCGATCTCGATGGTGTCGTCCACCACCGGATAGACCCAGACGGACGCGAAGCTGGTATGGCGCTTGGCCGCCGCGTCAAACGGCGAGATCCGCACCAGGCGGTGAACGCCGGCCTCGCTCTTCAGCCAGCCATAGGCGTTCGGACCCTTGATCTGCAGGGTGACCGACTTGACGCCGGCCTGTTCGCCCGCCGTCTCTTCGAGGAAGTCGACGCTCATGCCGTGGGCGCTGGCCCAGCGGGTGTACATGCGCATCAGCATGCCGGCCCAGTCGTTGGACTCGGTGCCGCCGGCCCCGGAATTGATTTCCATGAAGGCATCGTTGCCATCCGCCTCGCCCGAAAGCAGGGCCTCGAGCTCGGCGCGCGCAGCGCGCTCCTTGATCGCCTTGAGTTGTTCGCGAGCCTCATCGAGGGTGGCTTCGTCGCCTTCCTCGTCAGCCAGCTCGGCATAGCCGAGGGCGTCGGCCAGATCGCGTTCCAGCGACTGCACCGCCTCGACCGAAGCGGCCAGCTTCGAGCGCTCGCGGCTGATCGCCTGGGCGGCGGCGGCGTCGTTCCAAAGCGTGGGATCTTCGACGCGCGCGTTCAGCTCATCGAGCTTTCTTAGGGCCGGTTCCCAGTCAAAGTCGCCTCCTGAGCAGTTCGATCGACTGCTCGATGTCGGCCTTCGAGGCCTCGACATCCGCTCTCATGGAAATCTCCAGGTCCCAGAACCGTTCTGGGGTCGGGGCAGATAGCGCGCGTCGCGCGCGATTACAATGCCGGGCTCCCTGACCGAACGCGCCGCACCGGCTCGCGATCAGTACAAGCCGCTCATGTCATCCTTCTTCGCCGGCGCTGCGGGGGCCGCGGAGGGCGCGGGCGTCGTCAGCTTTCCATCCGTCCAGACCTGGTTGTACGGCTGAGGTCCGGTCGGAAGCGGCCCGGCCGGCGCGATCACGACCTTCGGCTCCGTTCCAGGACGGAAAGCCTCACGAATGCCGCGCACCGTCGCGAACTTCGCGTTCTTCGGCGCCTTGAACTCGTCCTTCGGCAGGTCCTTGGTGGCTTCCTGCATGAACTCGATGAAGATCGGGACCGCCGCGGTGGTCCCGGTCTCGCCGTCCCCAAGGCTGCGGTTGTCGTCGAAGCCCACGAACACGCCAGCCACAATCTGCGGCGTGAAGCCGACAAACCAGGCGCTGCGGTACTCGTTGGTGGTGCCGGTCTTGCCTCCGACGGGGCGGTTGAGGACCGAGGCGGAGGTCGCGGTGCCTCGCTGCACGACGCCCTGAAGCATCGAGGTGATCTGATAGGCGGTGATCGGGTCCATCACTTGCTCGCCGCCCGGCGGGATCCGTGGGCTCTCATCGCCGTTGAAGCCGGCCTCGCAACGCGGACAGTCGCGCTTGTCGGCGCGGAAAATCGTCTCACCGTTACGGTCCTGGACCAGTTCGATCAGGTGCGGATCAACCCGCCGGCCCCCGTTGACGAAGGTCGCGTACGCGGCGGTCAGCCTGAACGGCGTCGTCTCGCCGGCGCCCAGCGCCATGGCCAGAACCCGGTCCATGCGATTGACCACGCCCATCTTCACGGCCAGATCGCTAATCTTCTTCATACCCACGCCCTGGGCCAGGCGCACGGTCATGGCGTTGCGCGACAGCTCCAGGCCGCGGCGCAGGGTCAGGGCGCCGTAGTAGCGGCGGTTATAGTTCTCCGGCGTCCAGGCTTGGCCGCCGGCGCCTCGCAGGGTGATCGCCGAGTCCATCACCACGCTTGAGGGCGTGTAGCCGCTCTCCAGAGCCGCAGCGTAGACGATCGGTTTGAAAGCCGAGCCGGGCTGGCGCATCGCCTGGGTCGCCCGGTTGAAGTTCGATAGCGAGAACGAGTAGCCGCCGACCATCGCGACCACGCGGCCGGAATAGGGCTCCATCGCCACCAGCGCGCCGTTGACCGCCGGGATCTGCCGCAGGCGGAAGCCCGAACCGTTCTCCACCGGCTCCACGAAGATCAGGTCGCCGGACCGCAAGCCCTTGCCAGCCCGGGCCCAGGCGACGTCCTGGCCGACGATCGAGCCCGTGCCGCCATCGCCCGCCACGCGCACACGGACATTGCCGCCGGAGACGTCGGTGATCAGGGCCGCCCGCCAACCACGGCGCTCCGAAGGCGGGCTCTTCTGCTTGGCCACGTTCTCCCAGCCATCGGCCGTATCCACGTGACCCCAGGCTCCGCGCCAGCCATGCCGGCGATCGTATTGCTCGAGACCGTTCATCAGCGCCACGCGAGCTGCGGTCTGCAGCTTCGGATCCAGCGTGGTGCGCATGTAATAGCCGCCTTCGTTCAGGCGCTGGCCCAGGGTCGCCAGGCCACGGCGGCGCACCTCTTCGACGAAGAAGTCGGCGTCACGGTACTTGGCGCGCGTCGGCGCTTTCTGGACCTTCAGGTCCTCGCGCTTGGCCGCCTCGGCCTCTTCGCGGCTGACCCAACCGAGCTCGGCCATCTGGTCGATGACCCAGTTGCGACGTGCGATGGCCTGCGCCTTGCGGCGGCTCGGGTGATAGTTGTCCGGGCCCTTCGGCAGCGCCGCCAGATAAGCGGCCTCGGCCAGGGACAAGTCGGTGATCGACTTGCCGAAATAATTGTAGGCCGCAGCGCCGACTCCGTAGGAGCGATAGCCCAGCCAGATTTCGTTCAGATAGAGCTCGAGAATCTGCTCCTTGTTGAGCGTCTGCTCCAGACGCCCGGCGAGGATCGCCTCCTTCAGCTTGCGCCCGACGGTCGCGTCGCTGGTCAGCAGGACGTTCTTGGCGACCTGCTGGGTGATCGTCGAGCCGCCTTCCAGGCGTCGGCCGTTCGCCGCGTTCACGACGTTCTTGGCCATGGCCCGCGTCAGGCCCATGGCGTCCACGC
>JAEXKM010000414.1 GCA_023445705.1 Pseudomonadota bacterium | reverse complement strand
GTGCAAGCGCCATGACGAGGTGAGCCTGCTGCGCATGTACCTGCTGCTCGGCTGGAACGGGTCGCTCTGGGACCGGCGCCACCCGTGCGACCACTGCGGCGACTTGCGGCACTTCATGGCCTCGCCTGGGGCTGGAACCGTCATGCGCCCGATGATCACCGGCCTGATGCCGAGCGAGCTCCCGTGGCAGGCGTGGCTGGACGGCTGGCGTTGTCCGGACGAAACTCTGATCTATCCGGTGAACGAGCCGGCCTGGATTTTGAGGCGCGCGAGAAATCCCGCGGAGGAAAGCTGATGTCGCGATCCCGGGTGAAACTCATGATGGCCAAGAAGGCCGCTCCACAGCCCAAAATGCCTGATGCTGAGCCGGTATTGGTGCTTCAGGCGACACTCTTGTCACTGGGCGAAAAGGTCGCCGACGGAGCGCTAATTCGCGCTTGCGCTCTCCCGTGGATCGCCATTGTTGAAGCTCTCGAACGAAGGCCAGAACTACTATTCGAGTTCGCTAAGAACCCACGCTACTTTGAAGAATTTATTGCCGCGACTTACGACCGCGCTGGCTTTGATGAGGTAATTCTAACTCCTCAGCGCGGAGATCTTGGTCGAGATGTGATCGCGATCAAGCATGGCTTTGGGGCGCTGAGGTTCCTAGATCAAGTCAAGGCTTTTTCGCCAGGCCACCTTGTCTCACACAATGATGTTCGAGCCATGATGGGAACGCTTGCGATGGACCCCGGCGCCTCCAAAGGGCTCGTAACGACGACCTCAGGCTTCGAACCGGGCATTCTTAAGCCTAACAGCGAGTTCGCATCAGCCATTCCACATCGCCTTGAATTGAAGGGCGGCACGGACCTCCTCGGCTGGATCAGCGACGTGAAGAGCGCGACGACCTGATGTGCAACAACTTCCGCAATGATGCGCAGCTCTTGGCCTGGGCCGAGGACTTCAACCGATTCCTGGGCCGAACCCTGCACCTGCCGGCCGACCCGTCGAACCTCACCTACCGGGACGACGTCTATCCGAAGTACGAGGCCCTCTTCGTGCGGCCGGCCGATCCGGCAGACCCGGGCGGCGATCTAGAGCCAGCCGTCGGCCGCTGGGGGCTGATCCCGTTCTTCCACAAGGGCGCGGCTAAGGACTGGAAGGCGGCGACGAACAACTGCCGATCCGAAGAGATGGCGACCAAGCCGTCGTTCCGCGACGCCTTCAAGCGCAAGCGTTGCATCATCCCCGCCACCAGCTTTTGCGAGTTTACCGGCCCCAAGGGGTCGATGACCAAGCATCAGATCAGCTCGGCGACAGGCGGGCCGCTCTTCCTCGCCGGCCTGTGGGCCAGCACCAATTGCGCGGAAGGTCCGGTCGAGAGCTTCACGATGGTCATGCAGGGCGTAGGCGCCGGCGATGACATGGAGCGCTTCCACAACCGCCAGCCGGTGTTCCTGACCAGGGAGAACGTGGACGCCTGGCTCGATCCTGCGCGTAACGTGGCCGAGGTGATCAAGTCGCCCCTACCAGGCGTGCTAGCGTTCGATCCCCCGGAGCCGGCTCTGCTATAGTCGACCGTAAATGGCCAACGATCCTAACTCCATAACGAACGCGAGGACTCATTACCTCAACTGGCAAACGCCACTAGCAGAACAGGCGCTGATTGAGGATCTCGCAGGAGCAAATGACCGCTCCGTCGTTTTGAGTGTGACCGCATTACTGGACGTAGCTCTACAGTCCAGGCTCGCGCTCCACCTCAAGCTCGCGAATAAAAAGGAGCACGCGCGGGCTTTCGAGGCAGATGGGCCACTATCTCGCTTTGCAGCAAAGATTGATATGGCGTTTTGGCTTGAGCTGCTTGACGAGCGCTCGCGGGGTCAGCTTCACGACCTGCGTCACCTCCGCAACATTTGCGCCCATTCTCGCCTCCCAATTTCGTTTAGCGAGGCGCGGCTTGCGAATGTACTGAAGCGGATCTTGCACCCAACCGGGAGCTTTCCGCTTTTGAATGGCGTCGACGATGCCGTTAAGCGGACACTGATCGCAGAAGCACTCTTTCTTCACAACATCATCAGCTTTGGGCGAGAGCGAGCTACTGAGATGATGCGCAAAGTCTATCTCGATAAGGGGATGCAGCCACCGTTTTAAGGCAGCCAATCCCTGACCACATCTTCGGGGCGCTTATCTTCGCGCAGCCCTTTAAAGCTCGCCTGCCGAAGCTTCCCGCTCCCGGTCCATTCGGCGATCTCCGCCGCGGCGACGAGCTCGGGTCGGACCCAATGGATTTCGGACGTCTTGCGCGGCGGGTCGCCGGCCTGGAACGGCGACGCCGGCACTTCCAACGCCTCAAGGCGCTTCAGCAGGTCACTCGCGCTGCCAAAGCCTGTCTTGACCGATCCGGCATAGGTCAGCTTTCCGCCATCGTAGACACCGACCAGCAGGCCCTTGAACGGCCGCATGGGCTCCTGCTTCCAGCCGCCGATGACCACTTCCTGGGAGGGCCGGCACTTGGCCTTTTCCCAGCCAGCGCCGCGTTCGGCGCGGTAAGGCGCATCCAGGCGCTTCGAGACGATCCCCTCCAGGCCCATCTGGCAGGCCGATTGGTACAGCGAGGGGCCGTGCAGGTCGAAGCTCTCGACGTCGCGCAGGCGTTCGCTGTCGCTGACCCCGATCACCTCATCAAGCACCGCCTGGCGGGCCGAGAGCGGGAAAGGCCGAAGGTCCTCGCCCTTTCCCCACAGGATATCGAAGACGAAGTAGACTAGCTTGCCGCTGTCGCGCCTGTTCAGCGACTTGCGCAGGCCAGAGAAGGACGGCTGACCGTTGGCGTCGACCGCGCAGAGCTCCCCGTCGAGGATGCAGGGCGGCAACTCGGCCAGGTCAGCAGCAAGAGCCGGCAGCTTGTCGCTCCAGTCATAGCCGTTGCGGGTGTAAATCCTCACTTCGCCGCCGCAGACATTGGCCTGCATCCGGTAGCCGTCGAACTTGATCTGGTGGATCCAGCCCTTGCCCTCGGGCGGCTTGCTGACGAGGCGGGGATGCTGGAATGGCTGAAAGGCGGTCGGCATGACCGGCTGCATGTATTGCCGCTGGCTCCGAGGCTTTCGCCCGCCGACCGTCGCCATAGGAACCTCCTAAGTTCTCAGGAGTCGAGTCGGCCTGGACCCGAGGAGTTCCCATGCCCCAGACAACCGAGAGTGAACTTGCTGAAGCCCTGGCCGTGCTGGTCCAGCAGATTGACATCAGCGACTACCGCGACAGCCACGGTCACCCGGCCAAGAACAATATGGCGTTCGTTCACGCACAGCAGCTCGTCGACCGCTACGGCTGCACGCATGAGCAGATCTGCCAGGCCCTTGAGCACTACGGCAACGATATGGCGGGCGCGGCGCGTCAGCTGGCAACCGCCTGAGCGAGCAGCGCGCCCCTCATTGCCGAGGAGCGCGCCATACTACAGCCAGACCAATCGCAAGGCCGAGCTAGAGCAACCTTGCTGGCGGCCCGGCCGGCGCAAGACTTACGCCTCTACCAATCAGTAATTCTCCCACTTCCGACATCCCGCCCGCGATCGAATAGCGCGTCCGCACCTCTTGGATCTCTGCCCATGCGAACAGCTCGCGAACTTCGGGTGAATCGTTGATGGACATCAGGAACAGGGCCGGCGAAGCGCGCAACATGTCCGCCAGCTCGGCGAAGTCGCCGGGCGCGAACATATCCTTTCCGTAGTCGTCCTCGCAGCCCCAATACGGCGGATCGAGATAGAAGAGCGTTGTCGGTCGAGCGTACCGGGGAATGAAGTCCGACCAGTCGAGGTGCTCGATGACGACGCCCGCGAGCCGGTCATGGACTCGCTGAAGCCGAGGCGCCAGCCGCACCAGGTCGAAGTTGTGCGCCCTCGACGTATCGACCCCGAAGTTGCGGCCCGTCGCCTTCCCTCCGAACGCCAGGTGCTGCAGGTACAGGAACCGCGCGGCCCGCTCGATGTCGGTCAGATCCTGGACCCGCGCGCCCTTCAGGCGGTCAAACTCCGCCCTCATCGCCGGCCGCCACCGCAGCTCGCGCAGGAGGGCCTCAGGATGGCGTTGGAGCACCCGGTAGAGAGTCACCACATCGCCAGCGGCATCGTTGATCACCTCGGCAGGGGGGCGCACGCCTCGCCGCAGGAAGACGCCGCCCATGCCGATGAACGGCTCGGCGTAACAGTCATGCGGCGTGCCGGCGATGAGCTCACAGATACGCCTCGCCAATCGGCTCTTGCCACCGATCCATGGCGCCGCCGGCTCCGCCGGCGCAACCGGCGTAAGTTGGGTATTCATGGTCGCGAAACTCCTAGTCGCGCAAAAGCCACCCGCTCGGCCGAGCAGGGCGGACGGGCCGCCGACGATCGGCGGCGGTGCGTGACGAGGCGCTACTCGTCGATCGGCGCGTTGGCGCGCGCCGGTCCCGCCTTCAAGGCGTACAAAAAAAGCCCCCCGGCGGAGGCCGAGGGGCGGACGGGAGAAGATATGCCTAAGACGTGGCACAGCGCTAAAGCACCGGATTATGAGTGCCCCCACTGCGGGTCTCTGTACGCCGTCGAGGTGTATCGCCTCCCGGCCCGCGACCGTGACCGCGCCACTTGCGAAGTTTGCGATGAGGTCATGAAGGAGTGGAACGATACGGATGTTCCGAGCTTCACATTGAAGGAAGCAAGGCGAAGCTCGAACAACTAGTAAGGCGGCATCTCGACCTCATCCGCCGGCTGATGCTTCGATCGGCTCTGGTTCAGCCGCACCGAATTGAACGCCGCCTCCCGCCAGATCGGCGGCGTTCCTTCCGTCTCCATCGCCATCAGGAACACCGCGTCGCTCTGCAGCTTGGTGAACCGCAGATCCTCGCGCAGCATGTCGTGCACGGCGCTGGCCCGCATCATTGTCGGCGCCACGCCGAGCAGCTGCAGGACGCCGGTCGGGTCGCTGGGGCCGTCCGTCTCGAAGCCCTCGGGCACGAACACCGACAGCCCCGACCCTAAGAAACCGATGTCGTATCTCAGGCCGTCGCCGGCCGCCCCGCGAATGGCGAACACCGGCCGACCCGACCGCTTCTTGCGCCTTCCGCCCGGCAGATAGACCGGTTCAAACCGCGCCTCGGTGAAGCTGCTCACCGGGCGACGGGCTCAGCCGCCACGACGTCGCCGACCGAGAGCCCACGCCGCTTGTCGGCCGAGCAGTCCTTTGTGATCCGGACCGTCCCCGAGGGCGGCATGGGGGCCACATAGGCGAGGTTGATATCCACGGTCTTGTCGCAGCCGTCGTTCAGCGCCTCGACGGCCTCGATCACGCCCTGGGGGCTTTGGCAGGCGCACAGCAGAAGAGCGGCCATGGCGAGCGCCAGGCCGGAATCGATGGTCTTCATCTTGTCCTCTTGGATTGTCCGGCCATCCGCCGGCAGGAGCCCGAAGGGGCGAAGGGTCAGGCGGCTTCGCGCCAGATCAGGCCGGCGCGCTGCGTCTGGCGCAGACGATCGGGGAGCCCATTGCGGCCGCCATTCACTCGAAGGCTCACGGCCTCGGCGTTGTCCTGGTCTGCCAACTCGTTGAGGTTCTTTCGCGCCCAGAAGGCGCCGGCCGCCAGCGCCGCGATCTTGGGCTGGCGCAACAGCTCAGGCTGAGCGACCAGGTCGACGCCGATCGCCTCGCCGGCGTCGCGATAATTGGCCAGGCCGGTGTTCATGATCAGCCCACCGCCGCGGAACCGCCAGCCATCGTCCGGACCAGTGTTCCCCAGGCGCCCGCCATAGACCTTGTTCGCCAACGCCCGCGGATTGCGGACGAACGGCAAGGCCGCGTCGATGGTGGGGAAGCGCTTGGGCCACACCTCGCAGATGCGAGCGGCGCTCGTGTAGGTGAGATCCTCCTCGAGGCGCGTCAGGCCGGAGCTCTCGTGGTGCAACTGGCCAAGGAAGTGCTTCAACCGCCGCGGCGTCGAGATCTCGAACTCCTCGCAGGCCGCATTGATCGCCGGCCCCATGACGAGGAAGTCGCATCTGGGCGCGAAGATCTGCAACTGCGCCGCCGTCACCAGCTTAACGACGGGCATAGATCAGCACCTTGGCGAGGCCCATGACCGACGTCAGCGCCAGCAGGACGTAGACTGTCGTCTCGCTGAACCCGGCGTGAGAGCGGCCCTCGTAGAGCACCCAGGCGCGCAAGCCGCAGAACGCCGCCAGCAGGTCGTAGAGCAGGCACTCGACCGTTGGCGCGCTCGGCATGCGGACCAGACGAGGCGACTGCAGATAGGCCCTCGCGCCGGTCGCGACGCACGCGACCGCCAGGGCCGCGACCGAGATCCAGAGATTGTTCATTGCACGCGCTCCGCTTGCTTGCGAGCGACCGTCAGGGCGACGTCCATGAGGAAGGGCAGCGCCCTCCATCCGACGACGCCCACGATCACCTTCACGCCCCCCACGGCCTCAGGTCCGGACAGGTGGGTCAGCTGCGCGACGAGCGGCCCGAAATAGATTCCGGCCAACGCGCCCACGACGCAGGCCGCCAGCGTCTCGATGACGCCCTTGAGGACGTGGCCGGCCGGCCAGGGCCTGGGCGCCGCAGCGACCTGGAAGGCGACGAGCAAGGCCGCCATGACGCCGCCGGCCAAAGCCGGGGCGATCTCCCGCCACCAGGCGGGATCTCGGTAAGGCATGAGCCTTCCCCTTGTTCAGATGTGAGTGGAGACGAACGCCGTTCGCCTAACGGGAGGCGTGGCCTTGACAGGGCAACCTATGGGGAGTCCCCTGCGCGCCCTGGTGGAGGGTTAATCAATGATGAAGAAGCTGTTTGCAGCCCTGACCGTCGCCGCTTGCGCTCTCGTTGCAAGTCCGGCGATGAGCGCCGTTGTGGTCGTCACCTGGACGGGGACGGTCTTTGAAGGGATCGACGTCGGCGGCCGGTTCGGCGCGACTGGCGCCAACCTGGCCGGAACGGCCTTCAGTGCAGAATTCACCTACGACACCGACATTGGCCGTACCTATTCAGACGGCGGCGGGACAACGCTTATTGGCGGAACGAACACAGGTCTCCCCGCTCCGCCGCCGCTGCCGCCCGGTACGGCGACGTTGACGATAAACGGCGTGGACTACTTTTTTGGCGGTCAGCTGATGTCTCTGATCGCCACCTATGACGAGGTGGATGTTCCGGGCGGCCGCACTCTGTCGACTTGGATGATTTCCAACCAGGACCCGATATCGGGCGGCACACTGCAGCTAGGCGGCTACGACAACCCGTCGTTACCCCTCAGCTTCATGGCGAACTTCTCGGGCGCTGACCCCTGCACCGGGCCGTTGGGCTGCATGGGAAATGTTATTCTCCCTGGCTTCAAGGGCACGCTCGATCCGGACTGGGTTACGATCAACGTTTGGACGAGCGGCGTTCCAGAGCCGGCGACGTGGGCCATGCTGATTGCCGGCTTTGGGCTGACCGGCGCAGCAATTAGATCGTCCAGAAGGGGCCGATCTGTCCTGAGCCGAGCGTAGCGCGCATTTCGGGGGTGAACTGACCGTCCCATGCGACAGCGCCCGAGGCCGACATGGTGTTTGGCGAAGATATCCGAGCGCCACCGTCCTCGGGCGGCAGCACGCCCGAAGTGATCAGGTTGCCTCGGATATCCCAGGAGCTGTCGGCGATCAGGGGCGCCGTCCAGCCGACCCCGGCAATGACGTTGTTTAAGACCTTGAGCCGATAGCCGTAGCCGATGAACAGGGCGTAGGGGTAGCTGTGCCCAGGCGCGATCATGATCACGTTGCGCGAAACTTCTGAACCAGGCTCACCGGAGTAGAGGTTGAGCACAGCGGAGCCGTCCTGTCCGAGAAACACGTTGTCGATGATCGAGTTGTTTCGGTCTGTGAGCTTGAGACTATCGTGAACCGAACAAGTGAGGCCGCGCTCCGAGCCATCGACTAAGCACCGCCTAACAACGATATTATTCGTATAGCAGTAGGCCGCGGGGCTCGTGTAAAGACTGATGACGTTCCCGTGGACTGTCGCCCGATCCCGATCGACGATCTGCTCGATTAAAACGCCGTCCGACATAGTCAGAAGCACAGTGGTTCGGCCAAGACCAAACCTCGGAACGTAGACACCGCGGATCAGGCCGGACGTGCTGGCAATGACCTGAGCCCGCGTTCCTCCTGCGATTCCTTCGAACCTGGCGCCAAGGCGGAATCCGCTGCTTCGCGGATTTTCCTCGAACCTGAAGCCTTCCACGATCGCCCGGTCGAACCCATAGGACTGACCGCCAGCGCCATGCAGTCCGCAACCGTCGCCTCCCTCGGCGCGGCATTGCCTTACGATGTGATCGACAAGGACGACGCCCGCGGTGAAGCGACTGAACGTGTGAGCGAAAGCCGACCCCAGTCCCGCCCCGTCACCGCAGAACCTCTGCCAGCATCCCGCGCCGTAAACGACGTGATCCTTCTGGCCGATCGATACTCCCCGGTTTCGACGGGACACGGACGTCTGACCATCGTTTGGGAGCCAGGCGAACACCGTGAGGCCGTCCGGGGAGAGTGCGTATTGTCCGGGCTTGGTGATCTGGATTGGGTGAAGGCCGATCCCATAAGCGCTCACTCCAGCCACCTGGTTCATCAGGACGGTGCCCTGAAAGGTGATCTGGATCTCCGCCATGCCCGCCGTGACCGCATAGGCGGTGACCACGCCGCGCACGATATCGTTGCCGCTCCGCCAGACGTAAGCAGGCCGATCAAGCTGCGAGGCCCCCGCCATGAGCGCGGCAGGGCGATCGTCGTAGACAGTGATGATCGAGGTATCGCTGGAATTCGCGCCGACTTTCGTCTGCACGATCCTGCGACCGCTTTGCGAGACCGTCGAGATCCTCCAAAGGCCTCGCGCCTCCGTCACATCGTCCGGTCCCTCGAAATCGCGAATGTCCGCCGGCGTAGGGAATTGAGCCGGGTAGCACATCGCATCGCCCGCATAGAGGTGCTGGTAAGGCAGCATGGGCGTCTGCAGTTCCAGCTTCACGATCTGGGTCCAATTCGGGTTCTCAGCGACTTCTGCGCTGGTGACTGAGGTCCAGCCGCTGACCAGATCGGAACCGTCAAACGTCGCCCGACCACGCCAGCCGGTGAACCATGCAACCCATGGACTTCCAGCCTCGCCGGCATGGTCCAGGGCGGCTGAGTTGCCGATCTTACTGAGCGAGTATCTGTGGGCCTCGCTCCCCTTGAAGAAACAGACGATGCCTGCCCCAAATGTTTGGGCCGCCCCATTGTAGCCAACGGTCCCCGGAAGCTGCCGCTTCGCCGTTTGCGGGGTCAGGCCGTCCAGCTCATCAGAGCCGCTCTCGTATGCGAAGAACCTGCAATTCGCGTTTGCGACAACGCGCACCGCGAGCGCTACTGGCGGTGAAACTCCGAAATCGTTGGAAGCCGCGACGGTCAATTGCAGCACGCTTCCAGCCAGGCTTCCTCTATACGCTGGTGCGAAGACCAGGCGGCCGCCATGCAGCAGCTGCACCTTGGCGGCGTCCGCGCCACCGATGTACCAAGTTCGCGCTATCGGAGAGAACGGCTGGGCCAACTCGTCGTAAAGGTCGACGACTTCTTCCCCCGCCTCAACAAGCGTCGTCCGATAGATCGTTCGCTCTGCAAGCACAGGCGCAAAGCGGTAATCCGTGCCCTTAACCGCGCCGTCGGCCACCGCCGTTCCACGACGAAAACGCAGCACGGACGCTTGCGCGTCATCCTGCGCTGCCGTCGCGACCACGGCAGCAAGGCCGACCATGAGCGATCGGCGGGAGAGCTTCGAGGTGCGGAGGGCGCGCAACAGCGCCGCGGGCGATTGGACGCTCATCGGCCAGCCCCCATGATCGAAAGTCGCCGGCGAGCGGTGCCAGCTATGATCGCCGGCTTGAATGCGGCGACCGTGGCGATCCACGTGCGTGACGCGCTGTTTGACGCCGGCCCATAGACCTGAGGCGCGGTCGTATCGGCGTAGCGGTATCCCCACCGCAGCACCTGAGCTGTGCTCGATCCAGCCGGCGGGAGCTCGGCGAACGTCGCGGGCTGAACGAACGTGTCACCAGCGCCGCTGGAGACCACTGCCGCCCCGATAACGAGCTCTCCGACTTGGGCCAGGCTCGCCGTCGCCGCTGATTGCGGCGCAGTTGATGACCCGGCCGCGCCGACGTCCTGCACATCAAACGGCGCGCTTCCCATGCCAGGGACCGTGATCGCTGAGGCCTGCAGACGGACGCCAACAGTGGAGCCGACCGTGATCGTATCGGCCGTCGAAAGCGGTGCGGCGCTGGCGCAATAGAAGATCTGAATGCGGTTGGTGGCCGGGCTCTGACTGATGACCGCACCTGGCGTGTAGCTATTGCCCGCGCTGTCCTGCACGTTCAGCAAGCCGGAGCTTCCCACCCCGACCACCACGACGATCAAATCACCCGGCGAGGTCGCGGCGGTGACTGCCAGGCTGAGCACAGTCGAAGTGCTTGCCCCCGTGTCGTTCCTGGCAATGCCTACCGGCGCGGCCAGCGCAGCGGACGCCCAGCAGATGCTCAGCGCGAGCAGTGTGAAAAGGCAGCGCAATGCCTGTTGCATGGCCGCGCTCACTTGAAGACGAGAGTGAGCGTTACGCCGGTCGCAGCGGCGCCGTTGTCGTTCGCCGCGCCACCGCCTGTGATGCAAAAGCCCAGGCCCAGCGGGAAGCTCACGCCAAAAGGCCCAAGGTTGGGAACGATGCCCGCCCCGCTCGCGTCCGCCGGCACCGGGATCGAGAGGACTTCCCCCGTTGCGCTCGAACAGACCGGCGCTGCCGCAGTGTTATAGAGGCGAAGGTAATACACCGTGGCCGTGGTGTTGATGATTGACGGGATCGCAAAGAGCGTCCGCGATCCCGTCGCCACCAGCGTGGAGTTGTTGCTCGCCGCACTCCGATAAACGAAGCCGCTAGCTGGCGCAGGGAATGTAACGGGCACGGGATCTGTCGCCGTCAGGATGGAGGTCAGGCGCTCTGCGGTGCGCTTTTGCAGGGCGATCAGCGAGCAGGAGCCGGCGTCCGTCGCGCAGCTGGCGTCCGCAGCCGCGCCAAGATCTCCATCGATCGCCGCCAGCGAGGTGTTCGCCGTCACCTGAAGAGCCGATGTCGCCGCACCGGTCGGCAGCGGCAGGCTCGCAGCGAGCTGGGCGCGGATCGACTTCGCCACCGCGATCAGCGACCCGCTCCCCGTTCCCGACCAGGCCGCGTCGGCACGAGCGCCCAGCGCGACGCTCGCCCCGTCCGCCTCGCTCACCGGCTGGGTCGCCTGCCAGAAGGTGCCGGTCACGGTCAGGGGCGAAGCCATCAGGGTGCGGATGGACTTCAGGATGGCGATCGCCGTCCCATTGCCGGTTCCCGACCAGGCGGCGTCTGCACGCGCGCCAAGAGCGATGTCGGATCCATCGGCGATGCTGGTCGCCCCCCCGCTGCCGCCGCCGCCTCCGGTGACCCGCAAATTGCCGCTGAGATCGAAACTGAAGGGATAGCTTTGCCCTTCCGATCGGGTAGGGGCGGTTGCGGATGCGACACCCGCACCGCCATCGCCGCCTCCCGAACAACCGATGATGCAGACGACCGGCAACGGTGCATCCGCCGTCACTGGTGTCGCGTTGGAGCCGATGTCGCCAAAGGCGATCCCGGTGACAGGCACGGTCGGCGCCGGGGCGGCCACCTTCTTGGCCTGCGCAGACGCGAAGGCGGGCGCGCACGCAAGCGCGATCGCCAGCGACCAAGCGGCCGCTAGGGACTTGAGCGACATCGATGTCTCCAGATTGTCGAAGGATCGCGAACCGGGTTCGCGGGATTGAAAGGGCGGCAGCTAAGCTCGGGTGGGGCCGATCGCGGCGGCCTCGCGGAACCACTGATCCATCCGCTCGGAGGTCATCCCCCAGAACAGGGCCATGATCCCGACCAGCGGATGATCGCGGCGCAGCTCCTTGGCCCGTTGCCACTCGATCCGCGCGGCGGGGCTCTGCATCGCGATATACGCCTCGACGTCAAAGAGGCGGTTTTCCTGCAGCAGCTTCAGGCAGGCTTGGCGCATGTCGATCGCAGCGGGAACCGGAAACGGATCCGCAGCGCCCGCCTCACGGACAATTCCCATCAGACGCGCCATGGTCAGCTCCAGGTCAAGATCGCGCCGGTGAGGGCGAGTTCGGTGTTGGTGGTTGTTTCGAAGCGCCAGCGCATGGCGCTACCTGCAGGAAGGCCGGTCAGGTCGATCTCCGCGGCCTCATAGAGCGTATAGGCGCCGACCTGCTCGGCTGGACTGAGCGTGGCGAGGAGCCAGGTCGCGCCACCATCGCGGCTGACATAGCCCTTCAGCCCAACGTTGATGTCGATCGGATCTGCGCCCTTCGCAATAACCGCGAGATGACCGGTGCTGGGCTGTGTGGCGGCCTCGTAGGTGGACGAGCGCAAGTCGAGCTGCAGGTAAGAGTCGCGCCGCAGGAAGTCGATTTCACCGATGAGCACGTAGCTCCCCAGCGCGGTCGTGCTCCCCGCTGAAGCTGTGATGTTGAGGCGGAAGCCGATCACCGGGGTGAGGATGCCCGCGCTCGGCACATAGGTGCGCTTCTCACCTGCGTTCCAGGCCGGCACTGCGCTGCGGGTGTCGACCAGCGTCCAGTTTACCCCGTCCGAGGTTACTTCCAGGGTCCAGGTCCGCGGAGCGCCGAGGCCAGCCCAGTTCGAGGAGATGAGCGGCGCGGCGATGGTGTAGCTGCCCAGCACGATGGCCTCGGGGATGATCCGAGTGATCCTGCACAGACCGCCCAGCGTATCGGTCGTGGTGTAGTAGTTGTCGACCTGGGCAGCGTTCTTGCCGTCGAAGGCGCGCCAGGCGCCGAAGCCGCTGTTCGACGGGCCCGTGACGTTATGGCCGGCCGGCGCATTGTCTGCGGTCATGGCCGGCAAGCCGACCTGAAGTGCGGTTCCCGTGTAGGCGCCGGCAGTCCACAGCGCGTTGACAGAGTTGGCCAGGTCGATACCGCTCTGGTCATCGAAGGCGTTGGCCACGCCGTTCGGCGTACCGAACTGTGTCGCCCGCAGGGTCGAGATCGCCATGAGCACGCGGCTCATGTCCTGCTGCAGGGCTCGCAAAGAGGCGTTGGAAGATAGGTCTAGCTCGATCGCGCCGCCGGCGTCTGCGCCCTGACCATTGATTGAGAGAACCGGCGTCGCGCCAAGCGCCGCCTCGATGTTCTCGAGGGTGACCTCCGCATCGCTCCCCGGCGCGCCGTCCAGCGACGCGAGCCAGGCCGCCTCGTCGCCGGCAAACCCGTTGGCGACTGCGACCTGATAGGCGGACGCCCCCGGATCGCCTTTTCCGAACGGCGCGCCCGCCGTCCAGCCGGCTGGATCGAGCCGGAAGTAAATCTGCTGCTCGTCGGTCGCGAGGAAGGAGAAGCCGGGGGCCTCCAGATCGTAGCCGCCCCGGTCAGCGATCGGCCCCAGGGCGTCGACCTGATAGGCCTCCCCCTGGTCGCCCTTCTCCCCCCTTGGAATGGAGAACTGCAGCACCGCGGCATGGGACGAGCCGGTGTTCTCCACGGCCGCCGGCTGTCCCGGCGCCACCGTCGTCACGCCGCCAACTCCAATCGTTGCGGCTGCGCCTTGCTGAAGCGCGAAGTTGATGACTGCGGCGCTCGGCGTGCCGGTGTTTACGACCTGGGGCGGAACGCCGGGGGCGACGGCGACGACCTCACCGATTTCGATCGTCCCAGCCGGACCTTGCGGTCCCCGGATCGGGCCGACGTTGATCCAACTCGCCCCGGTCCAGGTCCAACCATCCCCGGCGATCAGGTAGATATCGCCAATCCGATTGTCTGCGGCCGGAAGGCTCCCTTGATTGGGCAACGTGCCGATGATGCGGATGCCGGCCATGCTGACGGTGAGAAGCGCCCGACTGTCGATGGTTCGGACAACGCCGGCGGCGTCCGTAATCGTCACCTTGCCGTCGCCGTTCTCACCCCCGTCCGCCTCGATCGTCAGGAAGTCGAGCATGCCTGCGGCAAAGCTGTTCCAGTTCCCCAGCGTCGCGATCAGGCGCAACGCCACGTCGGCCGGCAGTGCGTCGGCGCCGCCCAGCCACTCGCCCAGCATCCCGGCGAAATCAGCGATGAAGTCCGGCTTGTCGGTCAGCGCCACGCCCTGAGCCTCCAGGGCGTCGGCGAAGGCGGCGGCCATCTGCGGCGTGGTGAGGGTCATTCTGCGCCTCCTGGCGCGACATAGAGCCTGTGGCCGGGAAGCGGCCCCTTGGGCGCGTGATCCCAGCCGGGAATGGGCTGGCCGATGTCCAGATCGTCGGGCAGGCGCTCCCAGCGGAGCGCGCCCAGGGTGGCGGCCGCCCAGTCCAGGTGGCCTTCCCATTGCAACTGGATCATTTGACCCATGACCTCGGTCCCGTCCGGACCGGGCATGATGAGGACGGCTTTGATCATGGTCAGGTCTCGGTCTTGCGGAGTTCCGCCCTGATCCGGGCGCGCGTCGAGGTGATCGGACCGCCGCCGGTGTAGTTGCGGGTCACGACGATCGAATAGGTGTGCCAGCCGACGCTGGGGGTGTCGTCGACCTCCCAGTTGGCCTCGTTATTGCCCCAGGCCCCTTCGCAGAACTCGACATAGCTATCGAGCGTCAATCCATCGCGCTGGACCTCGACCAATGCCGTGCACTCGCCGCCGGCGTTGGAGATGTTCTCCAGCGTGCGAATGTTGACGCGCCCCTTGGGGACGTAGATCGGCAGGGAAACGGTCGTAACCGCGGTGCCGTTGGGCAGGGTGACGTTCGAATTGTTCGCCGCCAGCGCGGTCTCGACGATGTTATTGGCGACGATGCTCTCAGTGACGATCGAATTGGCGAAGACCCGATCGACGCGGAAGCTGGTCGCATGGACCTCACTGCCCACCACGGCCAACGGGTAGATGTTTCCAACCCCATTAGAGAAGCCGATCTCGTCAGCCATCATCACCAGGGAGCTGACGCTCGGACTCGCCGCGAGCTTGATTCCCCCGACACGCCCGGCCGAAACGGCCAACACCCACTGCGCCGAAACCCCGTTCAGCGAGATCTGCATGTTGGTGATGTTGGCGGTGTGCCCGTTCACCGTGGTCGAGACGTTGGTCAGCGTCTGAGCAAGCGCGCCATCGGCATTGGTGCGCGCCAGGCTCTCTGCGGTCACCGCGGCCTGCAGGCTTCCGAACGAGGCCGCCAGGCTGTTTCGGAACTGCGCGAAGGTTTCTTCGGGCGAAACCCGCACCGTCTGCTCGTTCAGCACGAAGGCCTGGCCGTTTTCGGTGACCGCGCCGAGCAGGTTCATCCGCGACAGGATGAACGCCTGCCCTTCGGTCCGCTCCTGGATCTCGTCCAGGACGATGGTCTTCACTCGAAAGCCGTCGTGGAAAACCTCCTTGAAAAGCTCGGCCCGCTCTTCCTGCAGGCGGGAGAACGTCTCAAGGGAGGCTTGTGTTAGGGCGCGGCCCTGCGAAAGGACGAAGTCCAGCTCCTGAGCGACCTCCTCGGGCGTCTTACCGCCGATAGTGGTGATGCCCGCCACCGCCAGGGCGCCGGCCTGGACGTACCCAAGGTCCAAGGCCAGCTCGCCCTCGACATTGCGGACCGTCCGATATCGAACGCGGACGTGATAGAGCCCCTTGGAAATCAGAGCCCGCAGCTCGATGCGCCGCACACTGGCCGGGTGCTCGGTTGTGACCCAATCCCCGAAGACCCCGCCCGCCTGATCGAGCACCAGCCGATAGTCGATTATGACGCCCGACACATTGGGATCATCAACCGCACCGGTGATGATGATGGCCGGGATCGCGCCGCCGTCTGGCCCAGCCAAGACACCGCCTAGGGCAGTCCAACTCCCAAGGTTTGGCGAAGAGACGAAGGATGGATCGAGACTGCCGAGACTCGGCGTAGGCGGCGGCGTGGCGGTTCGGCCGAGCGCGAAGTCGTGTTTGCCGGCCGTCTCCGACCGAAGCGTGAGGGTGACCGCCCCCGTAACGAGATCGATGTCTCTGGCCAGGACAATCATATCCTGGTTGAGCAGCAGCAGCTCGGGCTCGTTCACCCGCAGACAGTCGCCCGGCTTGTAACCCATGAACGCCGGCTTGAGCCGCAGCACCACGGGTTCGAACTCTCGCGCGTCGACCAGATCATAGGCGCAAAGCTGCGCCGCCTGCTCTGCGTCCTGCACCAGCTGATAGGTCATCTCGCGCGATCGGAGGCCGCCATCCTGGGCCACATAGGCGTCGACGCGAACCGGGCCGGCGGGAACGATCTCCCAACCATGCGCCTCACTGCGGTAGCGTGGGATGCCCTGGTTGATGCGGTCGCGGCGAGACTTTGTACCGGGTACGCTCGCCTCGCCCACAACATCGGCGCCGGTGACCGTAGCGAGCGAGACGCGAGGGGCGCGGACCGTGCAGGAGATCTTGCCGCCCAGCGGCACCGGCGCGCCGCCGCCTGCCTGAAGCATCACGCGCAGGACATCTCGCTTGCGGTCGGCAGAGGTGATTTCCCCGCCAATTGTCCAGCGGTTGGCCTCGCACACGCTAGCGCCGTAAGCGAATGCCGCTACGTCGATTGCCTCGATCGGGGCGCCAAGGCCATGCACCAACTTCCCATTCGCCCTCCGGCCGAGGCAGTAGGTCAAGGCCTGCAGGTAGGGATTGTCACGCCCATCGAACGACCAGGTGCTCTCATCGTCTGACCGCTGGGGACCCACCCCGCCTGGATAGGTGCTGTCCTTGCGCGGGTCGTAGACCGCCGGTCCCCGGACCACCCACAGGGGTTGCGGCGTGCCGGTCGGATAGGCCTCCGGACTGAAGTACATGGTCCAGGCCGCCGTCGCGACCCCGGAGATCTTGTGCGCGGCTGTCAGCTCAGGCGCCCACGCGACGTCGAACCCACCAGGCATCAGCGCCGCGGGCTCGGGCTTGAGCCCGAGCGACGAACGGAGCCACATCTGGTTCAGGTACTTGCCGGTCTGAGCAGTATCGCCAGCGAAAGCGACCGCCATATCGTTCGACTTGAACGACTCCACGGCCTCGATCGGCCCAGCCGACAACGCCACCATGTAGTAGATGTGGCCGTTCTTGTGCTCCTGACCCGTCGTATTGACGTGGATGATCTTCCCTGCGGTCCCGGTGCGGCCCAGGACGAGCGGCACGCCGGCATTCGGATCCGCCTGAAAGTCGACCTGCGTTCCAGCCGGCCCCCGGCCGACGGAAGGCGGATTGAGCGCGGTCGTGGCCGCAAGCACTGTTGTCCAGGCGGTTAACGCAGCGCCCAGCCCGGAAACGCCGGTCAGTGCAGCAGCGCCGTAGCCTACGGCCATGATGCCGTTCGCGACGGCCGCGCCCAGAGCGCCCGCGCCGAGCGCCGTCCCAACAGCGCCCGCCACCGAGGTGGCGCCGGCGATGATCGCAGCACCGATCGGAGCTAGAAACGGCACGGGACAACGCTCCATGCGGCGACCGGCGCGACGAGCGGCGCAACCACGGCGCAAGAGCCGCCGGCATCGGGATGGAAGCCCAGCAGCCGACCGTTTCCCAGCGCGATCGTCAGAGACGTCCAGCCACCATCTCCAGGCATGCCGACGATGTCGCCCGGCAAGGCGCCGGCAGGCGAAATCCTGCTCAGGCCCGGCACGGTGTCCAGCCAATCAGGCGTATCGTCCATGCCGTGCCGCTTGAGCGCGCGCCGCGCCGTGAACTCGGATTTGTAGGCCCCAAAGCGCGACAGGCTGGGCTTGTATCCCAGCTCACGCAGAACATGGGCGGCGAGGCGCGCACAGTCGCACCGCCCCCATTCCAAGGACCGGCCAACGAAGGCGTCCACTGCCCCCTGCGCGGCCGCGACGCGCGCGATCATGGGATTGGTCATCGCAAATTCGCCGTCTGATTGGTGGCGTCACGCACGACGTCAGGCCGGGGGGAATCCGATCCCCAGGGCAGCGATCGACTGACGTCCGTGACGAACTCGAGCCCGAGTTCGCCGGGCCACACCGATTGGTGAAAGGCGTTGGTCAGGCGAACGCCCTCCCAGTCCTCAAAGAAGCGATCCCAGATCGAAGTGCACTCCAGCACGACCGCTCGCGTGCCCTCGCCCGCCTTGAGCGTGCCCACATCGACGTCGCCGGCGAATGCCAGGAAAGGCTCGCCATCGACTGCTCCGCTCAGGGGATTGATGGCTCCGAACCAAACAAGGACGCTCTGCCCCTGCATGGCAGGGCTCGTCAGCCGAGCGGCCGCTGCCGTGGATGGCGCCTGGATCACTAGGTCGAAGCTTGGCGCTTCGTCTCCAACGCCGTCGCTGATCGTCGGCAACCCGTCGAGAACACCGTACTCCGGATCCTCGCCTCGAAAGGTCCGCCCCATGAACGTGACCTCGGCCGAGGCATCGAGCAGCCGCAATGGCGGGCCACCCGTGGCGATCTCAACCGCGACGAAAACCAAGGGCGCGTCACGTCCCAGCGCGGCCTCAAGTCCAATGCTGAGCTGCGACATCAGCGCGCCTCCGACACCGTGAAGCTCTGGCCAATGAACCGCATGCGGGACATCGACCACGCCACCCCGTCCACAAACCCCTCGATCGATGGCGCAGCGAAGTTCAACGCCTGTCCGACAGGGCTCGCGCGGAGCAGCGGCGCGACTCCCAAGACGTTTCCAGCGACCGAGGTGACCATGTGGAGGTACGTCCGACCGCCGACCGTGAAGGAGAAGAACATGCCCCTGGCGATGGCTCCGCCGCCCGCCTTGGTCACACTGGCGCTGTTCACCGCCCCCGCGGTGGCAACGGGCGCGCCGGCCGCCGCTCCATTTCCGTTCTGCGGCACAATCAGGCGAAGCGGCTCACCAAGGGCGTCGGCCTGGAGCCGGGTGGCAATGAGAGCAGCCGCACACGCCGCGGCCATAGGCGGCATTTCGACATCGACCGCGAAGCGCGAGCCCAGGCGCGAGAGCGGCTGATCCGGCCCGCCGAGGACGGGGCGAAGGACGCCACCGAACCTCAACAATCGCGGGGAGACCGTCGTCGCGCGCGGCAACTGAGGAAGATCAAGCGCCATTAAATCGTCCGTCGCGAACGGCGAGCCATCGAGGCCTGCGCCATGTTCGCGCCCCCCTGCATGCTCACCACAGCGCCTTGAGCCACCAAGGCGTTCACCTGGCCAAGAAGCTGATCGGTCAGCACCGCGCCGCTGAGATCGAAGCTGAACTGATTGACGACCGGCTGCGCTCCGCGGCCAAGCCCCGACATCGCACCCATGGCGCGAAGCGCGTGGGCCGGGATCACCTGCGATCCCTTCTGAAGGTTGACCAACAATTCGTCCTTATGGACGTAGGCCAAGCCGCCGGGCGCTGACTGCGTCCCGTTCCTAAAACCGGGGATCTTGCCGCTCAGGATCGCAGCGATGGGTCCGGTGACGTTCTGCCGAATGGCCGAGGCGATCAGATCGGCGGCCATCTGGCGAAAGACGTTGCGCGCGACGTCACCCAGACTCCGAGCATTCACCATGGCGTCGGCCAACCCGGTCGAGAGATTTTCCAGGCCCTCGGCGGCCATCCGCCCGAGGGACTCGTTCACCTCATCGACCGACCGCGGAATATCTTCGGAGAATTGCTCCAACGCCCCGCGCGTGCTTCTCCGAACCAGCTCCTGGGCGTCCGCCGCGCCATTCTCCAGCGCCTTCAGTTCGCGGCGCGCCCTCTCCTTCTGCGCTGCGGTCGTTTGGTTGGAGGCGACGACGCCCTCTAGCCTGACACGCTCCTCGTCGAGCTGCAGCGCAAGAATGCGCATCTCGACCTCACGTCGCTCCGCGGTCGTCCTGGCGAGATCCGCTCGCAGGCCTAAAGCCCGGCCATCCATTTCGATCTCGGCGAGCCGATTGTCCTGCGCTTCCTGGCGGAGATCCTCCTCCTTCGCCTGAAGCGCCAAATCCGCCCGCGCCTTGCGCACCGACTCCTCGGCGATCTCGACACGCTCACGCTGAGCGGCCGTCAGGTCGCCCTGCGCAACGGCATAGTCCAGCTCTGTGCGCCGCGAACCGCGTTCGCGGTCAATAGCTTCCAATTCGAGCTTATAGCGCTCCGACGCCTCCACCGCCGTCTGCTGGCGAAACGAAAGCAAGTCCTCATCGGCCCTCGCCAGAAGTGCGTCCGTGCGCTCGCGCTGACGAAGCGAAAGGTCCGCGGCGCGGGCAGCTTCGCGCTGAGCCTTCGCCAATGCGGCTTTTGCGCCTTTGCCGCTATCGCCCTGCGGCTTCAGCTGGTCCGCCGTGAGGCCGAAGTCCTGAGCCACCACCTCGGCGGCGGCGCCTGGACGGACGCCCACGCGTGTGACCTTGGAGCGTCGACTGACCTCCTTCTGGAGGCGATCGAGATCCGCCCGAAACTGGCCCATCAGCTCCGCGGAGCGCCCAGGCCCCACCCCGGCCTTCTCCAGCCCAGCAATGCGCATCCGCGCGTAGTCGATGGCCGAAGAGATCGCCTCGTCGCTAGCGACCATCAGCATCTTGTTGGTCTTGCGATAGTCGTCGATCTTCGCGTTTGCGCCCGCGATCGCCAGCCCGCCAGCGACGCCGACCGCGGCCGGCGCGGCGACCGCCGCAAGAC
>JAEXKM010000409.1 GCA_023445705.1 Pseudomonadota bacterium | reverse complement strand
GGTCCAGTCCATCGGGATCGGCCTCGCCGCCACCCTGATGCATGCGTTCATGACCATGCGCGGCGACACCCACCTGACGGCCGAGGCGATCTCTCCCGCCTTCGTCGTTGTGGGCCTGGTGACGCTGATTTCGCTGGCCTTCTTCATCCCCCTGCCCCGCAACGCCGGCGACGAGATGAACGGTCGCCGGTCACGTTGAGGGCGCAAGGTTCGCAAACCTTCGATACTCTTCGGGCTTCCACCCAAGGAGGCTCAGCATGATCCGCAAAGCGCGCGCCGTCTGGCGCGGAACCGGCCGCGACGGCGATGGCGATCTTACCACCGATTCCGGCGTGCTCTCGTCGACGCCCTACAGCTTCAAGACCCGCTTCGAGAGCGAGCCTGGTACCAACCCGGAAGAACTGATCGCCGCGGCCCATGCCGGCTGCTTCACCATGCAGCTCGCCTTCCTCATCCAGCGCGCCGGCTTGGCGGCCGAGACGCTGGAGACCGAAGCAGCCGTCTCGCTGGTCCCCGACGGCGAAGGGTTCAAGATCGAGCGCTCCGCCCTCACCCTCAAGGCGAAGGTCCCGGGCCTCGATCAGGCCCAGTTCGACGAATTGGCGCAGACGGCCGAGAAGGTCTGTCCGGTTTCCCGCCTGCTCAACGCCGAGATCACCCTTGAAGCGACGCTCGTAGCCTAGGCGGCCTGGCTGGGCGGGTCGGCCAGATCGCGGTCGATCTCGCCCGGCGCAGCGTTGTAGAGCTCCATGTCCAGGATACCCTGGCGCTTGGCGACGATGGTCGGGACCAGGGCCTGACCGGCGACATTGGTCGCCGTGCGCCCCATGTCGAGGATCGGGTCGATGGCCAGCAGCAGGCCAACGCCCTCCAGCGGAAGGCCCAGGGTCGAGAGCGTGAGGGTCAGCATGACCACCGCCCCTGTCAGCCCCGCGGTCGCGGCCGAGCCGATCACCGAGACGAAGACGATCAGCAGATAGTCCGTCAGTTGCAGCGGCACGTTGTAGAACTGGGCGACGAAGATCGCGGCCACGGCCGGATAGATCGCCGCGCATCCGTCCATCTTGGTTGTCGCGCCCAGGGGCGCGGCGAACGCCGCATAGGCCCTCGGCACGCCCAGGGCGTTTTCAGTCACCGCCTGCGTCACCGGCAGGGTTCCGATGGACGAACGCGAGACAAAGCCCAACTGGATGGCGGGCCAGGCGCCGGCGAAAAACTTGAGCGGGTTCAGCCCGTTGGCGAGCAGCAGGGTCGGATAGACCACCAACATCACCAGGGCGAGACCGAGATAGATCGCGATCGCGAAGGCGCCGAGCTGCGATAGCGCGTCCCACCCGTAGTGCGCCACCGCGTTGCCGAAGAGGCCGATTGTGCCGATCGGCGTCAGCCGGATCACCCACCAGAGGATTTTGCGCACTATTGCCAGGGCCGATGCGTTGAAGGTCAGGAAGGCTTCGGCCGCCGGGCCCGTCTTCAGGGCGGCGATCCCGAACACCAGCGAGATCACCACGATCTGCAGCACGTTGAACGAAAGCGCCGTCTCGGCGCCGTCTTCCGCAACCCTCGTCGACGCCTGCAGGCCGAGCATGTTCGCCGGGACGAGGCCGGTGAGGAAGTCCAGCCACGAGCCTCGAGTGTGCGGCGCCTCGGCCGCCGCGGCGGCCACCGTCGTATTCAATCCAGGTTGCAGGACCAGGCCCAGGGCTATGCCGATGCTGACCGCGATCAGCGCCGTGACCGCAAACCAGAAGAGCGTACGCCAGACCAGCGCCGCGGCGTTCTGCAGTTCGCGCAGGTTGGCGATGCTCGCCACGATGGCCGTGAACACCAGCGGCGGAACCAGGGCGCGCAGGAGTTGGACGAAGATGGTCCCGGCGAGGCTGAGTCCTTCGGACAGTCCATGACCCGCCTGGCCGACCTCGGTTCCCAGATTGCGCGCGAGCAGGCCCAAGGCCAGGCCCAGCGCCATGCCGGCCAGCACCTGAAACCCGAAGGAGCCGACCAGTCCCCCCTTCTTGTTCGCCTGCGCCATTGGAAACTCCTACTCGATTGCTCGGAGAACATGTTGGCGCCGGGCCGGTTTCGCCAACGGTTTGACCTGTCCTCGCGCTTAGAAAAGCTAAAACCGCCGCCCGTTCGGCCCGCATCCAGGCAATTTCTACCGGGTCGCCTTTGCAGGTTTTGCCGACGTCGCTAGGCAGAATTTACCACGCCTGCGCCGCCTCCCCAGGCGACACCTGGCCGAAACCCCTTTGAATTCAACAAAAGCGACGACCGCCGCGAAACTGGCCCATGCCTTGCTTGGCGATCTGCAGGCAAAATGCCTCCGGCAGTCAAAATGACGCCGGTCCCTGAGAAAAAGGACCCACGTGCTATGGCGCTGAATTCCGTCAACACGAACCAAGGCGCGATGATCGCGCTGCAAAACCTCAACGCGACCAACAAGGACCTTGGCACCGTTCAGAACCGGGTTAACACCGGTCTGAAGATCGCCACCGCCAAGGACAACGGCGCCATCTGGGCCATCGCCCAGAACCAGCGTGCTGAATCGACCTCGCTCAACTCCGTCATCTCGTCGCTGCAACGCGGCCAGTCGGTGGCTGACGTGGCGATGGCGGCCGGCACGGCCATCTCCGACATCCTCGTTCAGATGAAGGAAAAGGTCCTGGCGGCGACCGAAGCGGGCATCAGCACCGCCTCGA
>JAEXKM010000391.1 GCA_023445705.1 Pseudomonadota bacterium | reverse complement strand
CCGAGGCTCGATACAGGGACGAGGCCGTCGGCGCCTGTCTCGTCCAGCCGGATGAACAGCCCAAAGCGCGTGACCCCGGTGATCCGCCCGGCGAACTCGGCCCCCACGCGGTCGGCCAGGAAGGCGGCGATGTAGCGGTCTGTCGCGTCCCGCTCGGCGGCCATCGAGCGCCGCTCGGCATGGGTGATCCGCTCGGCGGTGTCCTTCAGCTGGGCGATGTCGCGATCGGTCAGCCCGTCGTCGCCCAGGCCCAGGGCGCGGATCAGCGCGCGGTGGACGATGAGGTCCGCATAGCGACGGATCGGCGAGGTGAAGTGGGCGTAGCGGTCGAGGTTCAACCCGAAGTGCCCGATGTTCTCGGTCGAATAGACGGCCTGCATCTGCGTTCGCAGGACCACCTCGTTGACGATCTCGGCGCTGGGTCCTTCGCGGGTTTCTTCCAACAGGCGGTTGAAGCGGTCGGTGCGCGGCGCCTCGCCCTTGTTCCACGCGATCCCCAGGGTCTGGAGGAACTCCGCCAGAGACTGAACCTTCTCCTGGCTGGGCGCATCGTGGATCCGATAGATCAGGGGCGTCTTCTTCTGCTCCAGGGTCTCGGCGGCGCAGACATTGGCCTGGACCATCATCTCCTCGATCAGCCGGTGCGCCTCCAGCGAAGGCCGCGGCGTGATCGAGGTGACTTCGCCTTCGGCGTTCAGGACGATCTTCCGCTCCTGGCTCTGGATCGCCAGCGGCGAGCGGGCCTGCCGTCCCTTGAGCATGGTCGCATAGGCCGCCCACAGCGGCTTGAGGATCGGCTCCAGCAGCGGATTGGTCTGGTCGTCGGGGAACCCGTCGATGGCCCTCTGGGCCTGCTCGTAGGACAGCTTGGCCGCCGAGCGCATCAGCCCACGGACGAACTTGTGCGAGCGCTTGCGCCCGTCCTTGCCGAAGACCATCCGCACGGCCATGCAGGCCCGGTTCTCGCCCTGGCGCAGGGAGCAAAGGCCAGCCGACAGCCGCTCCGGCAACATCGGCTCGACCCGGTCGGGGAAATAGGTGGAGTTGCCCTTGTCCCGAGCTTCGCGGTCCAGGGCCGATCCTGGCCGCACATAGGCCGCGACATCGGCGATGGCGACCCAGACGATCCAGCCGCCTTCGTTCTTCGGGTCGGTGTCGGGCTCCGCATAGACCGCATCGTCGTGGTCGCGGGCGTCCGGCGGGTCGATGGTCACCAGCGGGACCTCACGCAGGTCCTCGCGTCCCTTCAGGGTCGGCGGCTCGGCGGCTTCCGCCTCGGCCTCGGCGTCCTGGCTGAAGCCGGTGGGGATGCCGTGGCTGTAGATCGCGATCAGCGAGGCGGCGCGTGGCTGATCTTCACGGCCGACCACTTCGAGCACCTTGCCGCGCTTGGGGCCATACCGCGCTTCGAGCGTCACCTGGGCCAGGACCAGGTCGCCGTCGTGCAGATCGGCGGCGTCGGCGGGCAGCAGGGTCAGGCTCTCCTTGGAGCGCCTATCGACAGGCTCGACCCGAACCTGCCGGTTGGCTCTACGAACCACGCCAAGGATGCGGTGGGCGCTCTGGCCCAGCCGCTTGATCATCCGCGCCTCGGTCTCGCCGTTTTCCAGCGTCTCGAACCGGACCAGCAGCCGGTCGCCCAATCCCGGCGCGCCGCCGGTCGCTTCTCGGCGGTCGGGCGCCAGGCGGACGAGCGGAGCGTCCTCACCCTTGGTCAGCTTGACCAGCAGGTCGCCATCCGGGTCGCGCTCCACCACGTCCACGACGCCGACCGGGGGCAGGGCGCCGGGCTCGGCAAAGCCCTTGCGGCCACGTTTGCCCAGCGCGCCTTCGTTTTCGAGCTGCTTGAGCATGTCGCGCAGGGCGCGGCGGTCGTTGCCTTTGAGCCCGAAGGCCTTGGCCATGTCCGCCTTGTCGGTCTCGCCCGCCTCGCGGATGAACTTCAGCAGGGTTTCGCGGTCGGGCAGGCCTTGCGGCGGCCTGACGGATTTCGACGTGAACCGGGCGGTTTTCGGTATGCGCGCTTTGGCCATCTACGCCTTGTAACGCAGGAATCGCGCTGGCGTGGCGGGGATTTACATTCAACCCCGCTCGCCATGGCCGGGCCGGCAGGTCCCAGCCATCCATAGACGCAGAGGTTCGTCGGAAACGTGGACGTATATGCATCCCCGGCACGCTCACGCGGCCGGGGACGATCTGAAAGGACGCCTACTCGTCGTCCCAGGGCGCGGCGGCGCCGGCAGGCGCCGGCTCGGCCTTGGCCGCAGTCTTCTTCGCGGCGGGTTTCTTCGCCGCTGGCTTCTTGGCTGCGGTCGATTTGGCCGCCGTCTTCTTGGCGGGCGCCTTCTCGGCCTTCGGCTTGGCGGCGGCCTTGGTCGCCTTCTTCTTTCCGCCGCCCTTGGCCTCGCGTTCGGCCAGCAGCAACACCGCCTCTTCGAGGGTGATTTCCTGCGGATCCTTGCCCTTGGGAATGTTGGCGTTTGTGGAGCCGTGTTTGATGTAGGGGCCATAGCGGCCCGACAGCACTTTCACCGCCGCGCCGTCGGCCGGGTGTGTGCCCAGGTCCTTCAACGCCGCCGCTTCGGCACGCCCGCGCCCGCCGGCGCGCTTTTCCGCCAGCAGGGCGACTGCGCGGTTCAGGCCAACCTCGAACACCTCGTCCGCATTCGGCAGGTTCGCATAGACACCTTTGTGGAGGACGAAGGGGCCAAACCTGCCGATACCGGCCGTGATCGGCTCTCCATCTTCCGGGTGAAGGCCCACTTCGCGCGGCAGCCGCAGCAGCCGCAGAGCCTTCTCCAGGTCCATGGCCGCGGCCGACCAGCCCTTAGGCAGGCTGGAGCGTTTCGGCTTCTCGCCTTCGCCGAGTTGGACATAGGGTCCGAAGCGTCCGGCCTTGAGGAAGACCGTCTCGCCGGTCACCGGATCGACGCCGAGTTCGCGGTCGCCGCTCTCCTGGGCCGCGTCGTCGTCGGACTGGGCGCGCTGGCGGGTGAAGCGGCACTCCGGATAGTTCGAGCAGCCGATGAAAGCCCCGAATTTTCCGGTCTTTAGCGATAGGCGACCCGTCCCGCAGGTCGGGCAGGCGCGCGGATCGGAGCCGTCTTCCTTGGCCGGGAAGATGTGCGGGCCGAGCGCGTCGTTCAGGGCGTCCAGGACATTGGTCACTCGCAGTTCGGCGATCTCGCCGACTGCGGCGTGGAAATCCTGCCAGAACTCGCGAAGCAGGGCCTTCCAGTCCATGTCCCCGGCCGAGACCAGGTCGAGCTTCTCCTCCAGCGCCGCAGTGAAGTCGTACTCCACGTAGCGCGAGAAGAATTGTTCAAGGAAAGCAGTGACCAGGCGGCCCTTGTCCTCGGGGATGAACCGGTTCTTGTCCATGCGGACATATTCGCGGTCGCGTAGCACCGTGAGGATCGAGGCGTAGGTGGAAGGCCGGCCGATCCCCAGCTCCTCCATCTTTTTCACGAGGCTGGCTTCGGAGTAGCGCGGCGGCGGCTCGGTGAAGTGCTGGTCGGCCCGAGCGGCGACGACGCGGGCGTCCGCGCCCTCGCGCACCGCCGGCAGGCGGCCGCCTTCCTCGTCGTCGGCGTCGTCGCGACCTTCCTCGTAGACCGTGAGGTAGCCGTCGAAGAGCACGACCTGGCCGGTGGCGCGCAGGCCGGTCTTTCCGTCCGCGCTCTCCAGCTCGATGGTGGTCCGCTCGATGCGCGCGGCCTCCATCTGCGAGGCGATCATCCGCTTCCAGATCAGCTCGTAGAGGCGTCCTAGATCGCTATCGAGGCGCAGGGAGCCGGGATTGCGGGCAAGGCTCGTCGGCCGGATCGCCTCGTGGGCTTCCTGGGCGTTCTTGGCCTTGGTCTTGTAGATCCGGGCGCTCTCGGGGACGTATTCCTTGCCGTAGACGTTGCCGATTACGCTGCGCGCCTCGTCCAACGCCTCGGGCGCGGCCTGCACGCCGTCGGTCCGCATGTAGGTGATCAGACCGACCGTCTCGCCGCCGATGTCGACGCCTTCGTACAGCTTCTGGGCGGCCTGCATGGTCCGCTGCGCCGAGAAGCCCAGCTTGCGCGCGGCTTCCTGCTGCAGGGTCGAGGTGGTGAAGGGCGGGGGCGGCGAGCGGCGCGCCGGCTTCTTTTCGACGGCGGCGACCTTGAAGGTCGCGCTCTCGACCGCCGCCTTGGCGGCGTTGGCGCTGGCCTCGTTCCCGAGGTCGAACTTCGAAAGGCGCTTGCCCTCGTGCTTGACCATCCGGGCCAGGAACGGTTCGGCGCCGGCCGAGACGTCGGCCTCGACGGTCCAGTACTCCTGGGTCTTGAAGCGCTCGATCTCGATCTCGCGGTCGACCACAAGCCGCAGGGCGACGGACTGGACGCGGCCGGCCGAGCGCGAGCCCGGCAGCTTGCGCCACAGCACCGGCGAAAGCGTGAAGCCGACCAGATAGTCGAGGGCGCGGCGGGCGAGGTAGGCCTCGACCAACTCCATGTCGATGGCGCGGGGCGACTTCATCGCCTCGGTCACAGCCGACTTGGTGATGGCGTTGAACACCACCCGCTCGACCTTCTTGTCCTTGAGGACCTTCTTCTTCTGGAGCACCTCCAGGACGTGCCAGGAGATCGCCTCGCCCTCACGGTCCGGGTCGGTGGCCAGGATGATGCGGTCGGACTTCTTCGCAGCCTCTGCGATGTCGCTCAGGCGCTTGGCGGCCTTGGCGTCGACATCCCAGGACATGGCGAAGTCCTCTTCGGGCTTCACTGATCCGTCCTTGGCCGGAAGATCGCGCACGTGGCCGTACGAAGCCAGGACCGTATAGTCCGAGCCGAGGTACTTGTTGATGGTCTTGGCCTTGGCCGGACTCTCGACGACGAGAAGGTTCATGGTCGCTCTATATGGGGCGTCTTGGGCGGATCGCCCTGAAATCAAGGGCGCGAAAGGTGAGGGCGGCGCCCGTGCGCTGTCAACTGGCCTCGTCAGGCCAGCGCCACAAGGCCGCTGGAAAGCAGTTCGGCGCGACCTGCCAGCGCCAACTCCGTGAGGGCCGCCAGGACGATCGGCGCCGGCGCGCCGGAGGCCCTGACGAGTTCGTCGCGGGACACCGGCGTGGGAGAGAGCAGCGCGGCCACTCTCTCGCGCACTTTCTCAATCTCGGCGTCGCAGGGCGGGGCTGGCGCAAACGGCCGGTCGGGCTCGCGAAAGCCGCCGACGCCCTCCAGTGCGCGCAGGACGTCCTCGGCCCCTTCGCACAGGGCCGCGCCCTGGCGGATCAGGTCGTTGCTTCCGCGGGCGCGCGGGTCCAGGGGCGAGCCGGGGACCGCCAGCACCTCGCGTCCCTGCTCGGCGGCGAGCCGGGCGGTAATGAGGGAGCCAGAGCGAAGTTCCGCCTCCACCACGACCACGGCGCGGGAGAGTCCGGCGATGATCCTGTTGCGACGGGGAAAGTCCTTCGCGACCGCTGTGCGGCCCGGCGCGTTTTCCGAGACTACGCAGCCCTGTCCGACGATCCGTTGATAGAGGTCATGGTGCTCGCGGGGATAGATGTCGTCGATCCCGCCGCCCAGAACCGCCACGGTGCCGGTGGCCAGAGCGCCTTCGTGCGCCGCCCCGTCGACCCCGCGGGCCATGCCGGAGACCACGACGTGGCCGCTGGCGCCAAGCTCGGCGGCGAGGCCGCGGGCGAAGCGCTGCCCGCCGGCCGAAGCGATCCGGGCGCCGACGATCGCGACGCTCGGGCGATGCAGCAGCGCGCTGTCACCTCGAACCCAGATGATCGGCGGCGGCGGGTCGATGGCGGCCAGCGCGGCCGGATAGTCCGCTTCGCAGCAGGCCAGCAGTCGCGCGCCCAAGGCCTCGCCAGCCTCGAGTTCGCGCCGAATCTCGTCGGCGGTGGGCACGCCCAGGGGCGAGACCCGGCCGCCGCGGCGTGCGAGATCGGGCAGCGCCGCAAGCGCCAGCGACGCCTCGCCGTATCGGGCTATGAGCTGGGCGAAGGTGACCGGCCCGACGTTCTCGGTGCGCGCCAGGCGCAGCCAATCGCGGCGCGCGGCCTCGGTGAGCTGGCGGATCACGCGGCTTCTTTTTTCTTCCCGATCCGGGGCTCCTGGCCCTTCAGCAGGCGGGAAATATTGTCCTTGTGCCGAATGTAGATCAGCACCGCCATGAACAGCGCCATGACGGCGATCGGGTAGGGGCGGCCGAGCAGGATGACGTAGACCGGGGCCAGCGCCACCGCGACCAGGGCCGCCAGCGATGAAATCCGGAAGATCAGCGCCATCAAGATCCAGGTCGCGCCTGCGGCCAAGCCCACCGGCCAGGCGGCGGCCAGCAGCGTCCCGAAGAAGGTCGCCACGCCCTTGCCGCCCTTGAACTTCAGCCAGACCGGAAAGAGATGACCGAGAAAGGCCGCGCCGCCCGCGACGGAGGTCAGGACCGCCTGGGCCTGGACGCTGGCGTTCCGGGTCAGCAGCCAGGCGACAAACACCGCCACCGCGCCCTTGCCGCCGTCACCTAGCAGGGTGATCAGCGCCAGGTCCTTGCGGCCGGTGCGAAGGACATTGGTCGCGCCGATGTTGCCCGAGCCGATGGAGCGCACGTCGCCGGCGCCCCCGAGGCGCGTGGCGATGACTCCGAACGGGATCGAACCGAGCAGGTAACCGCCCACGATGGCGGCGGCGATCAGGATCGGGCTTAACGAGTCGGTCGGCATGTCTTCCCCCCAGGGTTGGCCAGACTCCTAGCCGTAGCGTCGGTCGCCGTCATCCGCCGCCGTACGCGGGCGCTCAACGCGATGCGCCGTCGACGGCCTGGATCGGCACGCTGGTGACGTCGAAGTCCTTCAGGGTCCTGGCGTTGACCGCATACATGCCCGGTCCGTGTCCGAAGGTCGAAACCCCGCAGGTCGAGCAGAACTGGTGTGCGATCTTATGGGTGTTGAACCGGTACTCGCTCAGCGCCGCTTCATCGGTCTTCAGGCGGAAGTCCGCCTCGGGCACGAACCACAGCAGGTAGCCGTTCGGTTTGCAGATCGAGCAATTGCACTCGACCAGCTGGGCGATTTCTCCATCAGCCTCGAACGCCACCGCGCCGCATTGGCAGCCACCATGATAGGTCATGTCGGTTCTCGTTTTGTTCGCCAAAACCTATAGGCGGTCCAAGATCGGCGTTCAATCGCCAACTGCCCCGTCTGTCAGGCTTTATAGACGATCCGGCCGTCGACGATCGTCATCTTGACCTCGCCGAACAGGCGGCGTCCGTCGAACGGCGAGTTGCGCGACTTGGACTTCAGCTTGTCCAGGTCGACGACGATCGGGGCGTTCAGGTCGCAGAGCACGAGGTCGGCCGGCGCGCCCTTGGACAGCCGGCCCGCAGACAGGCCTAGCAACTCTGCCGGCCGGCTCGTGACCGTGCGCATCAGGTCGATCAGCGGCATGCGGTCCTGGAGGGCGAGCAGGGCGGGCAGCAGGGTCTGCAGCCCCACAGCGCCTGGCGCAGCCTCGTCGTAGGGCAAGCGCTTGTCCTCGGCCGGGGCCGGGCAGTGGGCTGAGACGACGATGTCGATGAGCCCGGAGGCGAGCGCCTCGATGGTGGCCTGGCGGTCGTCCTCGCCGCGCACCGGCGGGTCGAACTTCAGGAAGGTCCGGTAGTCGCCAATATCCACCTCGTTGAACGACAGGTGGTTGATCGAGGTGGTCGCAGCGACTGGAAGGCCCTTGGCCTTACCGCGGGCCAGGCTTTCGAGGGCGCACGCGGTGGTGATCTGGTCGACCAGGAAACGGGCGCCGGTCAGTTCGACGAGGGCCAGGTCCCGCTCGAGCATGATCTTTTCGGCCACCGGCGGCACGCTCGGCAGGCCCATCCGGCCGGCGAATTCGCCTTCGGTCGCAGCCGCGCCGGCGGCCAGCCACGGATCGGCCGGGCGGTGCGCCACCAGGGTATCGAAGCTCTTGGCGTAGGAAAGGACGCGTCGCAGGACCTTCGAGTTCACGATCGGGCGGTCGGCGTCGGTGACGTACACGCAGCCGGCCTCGCGCATCAGGCCGATCTCGGCCATGCGCTCGCCCAGCGCACCCTTCGTCGCCGCCCCGGCGGGATAGACGTGGACCAACTCGATATCGCGCGTCCTGCGCAGGATGAAGTCCACCACCGAGGCCTCATCGACGACGGGGTTGGTGTCGGGCTGGAGGACAATGGAGGTCACGCCGCCGGCCGCCGCGGCCAGGGCGGCGGACTTCAGCGTCTCCTTGGTTTCGGCGCCCGGCTCGCCGGTCTTCACGCGCAGGTCGACCAGGCCGGGGGACAGCATGGCTCCGCCGGCGTCGATCACCTCGATGTCGGCCGAGAGCGCACCAAGATCGCCGCCCTGGGCGACGTCGGCGATCTTCCCGTCGCGGACCAGCAGGGCGCCGGGGCCGTCCCAGCCGCTGGCGGGATCGACGATGCGGGCGTTGACGAAGGCGGTCGGGCGTTGGGTCATAGTTCGGGGCGTCCGATCCATTTTTCGACGACAGGGGGGACGTAGGCGGCAAGTGCGTCCAGCACCTGGACCGGGTCCTCGCGGAAGATCACCATGTCGCGGTGGGGCGCGCGCAGGAACGCTTCGCCCACCGAGTGATCGAGGAAATTGCGCAGGCCGTCATAGTAGCCGCGCACATTGAGGAAGGCGGCCGGCTTGGCGTGGAAACCCAGTTGGCCCCAGGTCCAGATCTCGAAGATCTCTTCCAAGGTGCCGACGCCGCCGGGCAGCGCGATGAAGCCTTCCGAGAGCTCGGCCATGCGCGCCTTGCGCTCGTGCATCGAGTCGACGACCTCCAGGCGCGTAAGGCCCTGGTGTCCGATCTCCTTGTCCACGAGGGCATGGGGCATGACGCCGATGACCTCGCCGCCGGCCGCCATGGCCGCATCGGCGACCGCGCCCATCAGCCCGATCTTCGCGCCGCCATAGATCAGCCGCAGGCCTCGTGCCGCGATCGCCTGACCCATGGCCCGCGCGGCCGCGGCATAGCCGGGATCTGCGCCGGGGCTGGCCCCGCAGAACACGCAGACCGAAGCGAGGGCGCTCATCAGTCGTTGTCCAGCCGCGCGGCCAGCGAGGTCAGCACGGCCATGCGCGCGGCCACGCCCATCTCCACCTGGTCCTGGATCAGCGAAACGGCCAGATCGTCGGCGACGTCGGAATCGATCTCCACGCCCCGGTTCATCGGGCCCGGGTGCATGACGCGGACATGCGGCGCGGCGTGGGCCAGCTTTTCGCGGTCCAGGCCGTAGAAGCGGAAGTACTCGCGCTGCGAAGGGGCCATGACCCCGTCCATGCGCTCGAGTTGGAGGCGCAGCATCATGACCACGTCGCAGCCTTCGATGCCCTTGCGCATGTCGTGATAGATGGCCGAGCCCCAGCGATCGGCCTGCGCCGGCATCAGCGTCGGCGGCCCCACCAGGCGCACCTCGGCCCCCATCATCTGCAGCAGGCCCACGTTCGAACGGGCGACGCGGCTGTGGAGGATGTCGCCGCAGATGGCGATCTTCAGCCCGGCGATGCGGCCGAAGGACCGGCGCAACGAGAGCATGTCCAGCAGCGCCTGGGTCGGGTGCTCGTGCTGCCCGTCGCCGGCGTTGACTACCGAGCAGGTGACCTTCTGCGACAGCAGCGAAGCAGCCCCGGATGAGCCGTGACGCACCACCAGCAGGTCCGGCTGCATGGCGTTTAGCGTCACTGCGGTGTCGATCAGGGTTTCGCCCTTCGAGATCGAGGACGAGCGCGGGCTCATGTTGACGACGTCGGCGCCCAGGCGCTTTCCGGCGAGCTCGAACGAACTCTGCGTACGAGTGGAATTCTCGAAGAAGAGGTTCATCAGAGTTCGACCCTTGAGCAGGTCGAGCTTTTTCGAATGCTGGCGGTTCAAGGCCGCGAAGCTGTCGGCCAGATCCAACAGGCCGGTGACTTCCACGGGGTTGAGATCCACCACCGACAGGAAGTGGCGTTTCGGGAACGGGAAGGTCCGGCCGAGGACCTCTTCAAGGGGTGCTGCGCTCATTAAAGCCGCCTCATAGAGCGCGTTCCGCAAAAGTGGAACCCGGTTTCGCGGTCAGAACGCGCTCTAACATTTGGGAAATAGAGCCTTTTTCAACGGGCTATATGATTTTCTTCTGGCCCGAAAAGGCTCGATGGGAGGGCGCCAAGCGTGACGGCTCATTCGCCCGCGGTCCGGAGGCGATCGAGCGCCCCCTGGAGGATCCAGGCGGCGGCCATCTTGTCCACCAGTTCGGCGCGCCGGCCGCGGGTGACGTCGGCCTCCTCGATCAGGACGCGGTTGACCGCCATGGTCGACATCCGCTCGTCCCAGAAGGCGATGGGCAGCTCGCGCAGGCGCAGCAGATTGCGTGCGAAGGCGCGGTTCGACTGGCACCGCGGCCCCTCGGATCCGTCCATATTGATCGGCAGGCCTATGACGACGGCGCCGACCTCACGCTCGTCGATCAGCGCGAACAGACGGTTCGCCTCGGCCGTGAACTTGGTCTTGCGGATCAGTTCGAGCGGGCTTGCGACCATCCGAGTCACGTCGGAGACGGCCACGCCAATGGTTTTTTCGCCCAGGTCCAGCCCGATCAGGGCGGAATAGCGCGGCAAAAGGGCGGGAAGTTCGGTCAGTTCAACGACAGCCATGCGGCTTCTTAGCGGTCATCGCTTGTCAAAGGGAGGCCTGCGCGGCTAACCCCCTGACTTGGACATTAGGAGGGCCCCATGGCCATCGACGCCGCGACCGTTCGAAAGGTCGCGAGGCTCGCGCGGATCGCCGAGCCCGAGGAGAAGCTGGAAGCGCTCGCCAAAGAGCTGAACGGGATCATGACCTGGATCGAACAGCTCGGCGAGGTGGACACCGACGGGGTCGAGCCGATGACCTCTGCGGTCGCCGCGGCCCTGCCCATGCGAGAAGACGTGGTCACCGACGGCGGCGACGCCGGCAAGGTGCTGTCCAATGCGCCGAAGACCGTGGATGGCTTCTTCGTCGTGCCGAAGGTGGTTGAGTAATGAGCGCCCTGACTTCCCTGACGCTGAAGGCCGCGCTGGACGGCCTGGCCGACAAGTCGTTCTCGTCCGAGGAACTGACCAAGGCCCATGTCGATGCGGTGGCCGCCGCCAAGCCGCTGAACGCCTACATCCTGGAGACGCCCGAGAAGGCGATCGCCATGGCCAAGGATTCCGACGCCCGCCGCGCCCGCGGCGAAGCCGGCGCCCTGGACGGCGCGCCGCTGGGCATCAAGGACCTCTTCTGCACGGAGGGCGTCCGCTCCACCGCCTGCTCGAACATCCTCGGCAACTTCGTCCCGACCTACGAGTCGACCGTGACCACGAACCTGTGGCGCGACGGGGCGGTGATGCTGGGCAAGCTGAACCTCGACGAATTCGCCATGGGCTCGTCGAACGAGACCTCCGCCTTCGGGCCTGTGGTGAACCCCTGGCGTTCGGAAGGCTCCAATTCGAAGCTGACCCCCGGTGGTTCGTCCGGCGGTTCGGCGGCCGCGGTGGCCGCCGACCTCTGCCTGGGCGCCACGGCGACGGACACCGGCGGCTCGATCCGCCAGCCGGCCGCCTTCACCGGAACGGTGGGGATCAAGCCGACCTACGGCCGTTGCTCGCGCTGGGGCGTGGTCGCCTTCGCCTCGTCCCTCGACCAGGCCGGCCCGATCGCCAAGACCGTCGAAGACGCGGCGATCCTGCTGAAGTCCATGTCCGGCCACGACGCCAAGGACTCGACCAGCCTCGACATCGAGGTGCCGGACTTCCCGAGCTTCGTCGGCAAGTCGGTGAAGGGTCTGCGGATCGGCATTCCGAAGGAATACCGCGTCGAAGGCATGCCGCCCGAGATCGAAAAGCTCTGGGAGCAAGGCATCGCCTGGCTCAAGGAGGCGGGCTGCGAGATCGTCGAGGTGTCGCTGCCGCACACCAAGTACGCCCTGCCGGCCTACTACATCGTGGCTCCGGCCGAGGCCTCGTCGAACCTCGCCCGCTATGACGGCATGCGTTATGGCCTGCGCGAAGACGGCGCGAACCTCACCGAGACCTACGAGAAGACCCGCGCGGCGGGCTTCGGCGCGGAAGTGAAGCGCCGCATCCTGATCGGCACCTATGTGCTCTCGGCCGGCTATTACGACGCCTACTACGTCAAGGCGCTCAAGGTTCGCCGCCGCATCGCCGACGACTTCGACCAAGCCTTCCAGAAGGTCGACGCCCTGCTGACGCCCACCGCGCCTTCGGCGGCGTTCGAACTGGGCGCCAACTCCGACGATCCGGTGGCGATGTACCTGAACGACATCTTTACGGTGACGGTGAACCTGGCTGGGCTGCCCGGCATGAGCATCCCGGCCGGCGTCGACGCCAATGGCCTGCCGCTCGGCCTGCAGCTCATCGGCAAGGCGCTGGACGAGGGGACGCTGTTTTCGGTCGGCGCGGCCATCGAGAAGGCCGCGGACTTCAAGGCCAAGCCGGCCAAGTGGTGGTAAGCTCAAGGAGCCCCCACCGCGAGGCGGGGGCTCTGGTTCGGGCTATTTCTTGCCCAGCTTGTCGAGGTCGGCTTGCAGCGCCTTGAGTTGGGCGTCGGTAATGGCGCCGCCGGACAGGGGCTGCACCTGCTTCAGGCTCATGCCCTTGAACTGGTCATAGGCGCCGTGGGTGGTGAGGCCGGGCAGGTTCTTGTCCAGGGCGGCCTTGCCGGCCGGGGTCGCGGCGATGTCGGCGATGGGCGTGTTGTCCGCCGACAGGCTCGCGGCGAACGCCGACAGGACGCTGAACGACATCGAGAGGCCGATGAGGCCAGCGGTGAAAAGCTTCTTCATGGTGTTTCCGGGTCCCCCAAGGTGGTCTGGATAACATCGCTCGATAAGCCCGCCGCGCAAGGGATTTCAGACGCCCGCTTCCGCTCGCGGGCGAGGTTCGCTAGGAACGCGACATGACTGATACGTCGAAGTTGATCGCCGGCCGGACCGGCCAGTGGGAAGTGGTGCTGGGGCTGGAGGTTCACGCCCAGGTCGCCTCGAACGCCAAGCTGTTCTCGGGCGCGGCTGTCGGCTTCGGGGCCGGACCGAACCAGCAGGTCTCCCTGGTCGATGCGGCCATGCCGGGCATGCTGCCGGTCATCAACAAGCACTGCGTCGAGCAGGCGGTGAAGACGGGGCTTGGCCTGAAGGCCCAGATCAACCTGAAGAGCCACTTCGACCGGAAGAACTACTTCTATCCGGACCTGCCGCAAGGCTATCAGATCAGCCAGTTCAAGGACCCGATCGTCGGCGAGGGCGAGGTCATCGTCGAGCATGACGACGGCTCGACCTTCAAGGTCGGCATCGAGCGCCTTCACCTTGAGCAGGATGCGGGCAAGAGCTTGCACGATCAGGATCCCAACTCGACCTATGTCGACCTGAACCGGGCCGGCACGGCGCTGATGGAGATCGTCTCGCGCCCGCACATGCGCTCGTCCGCGGAGGCCGCGGCCTATGTGAAGAAGCTGCGCACGATCCTCGTCTATCTGGGCACCTGCGACGGCGACATGGAGAAGGGAAATCTGCGGGCTGACGTGAATGTCTCGGTCTGCCGCCCCGGCGCCTACGAGAAGTTCCGGGAAACCGGCGACTTCAGCCATCTCGGCACGCGCTGCGAGATCAAGAACGTCAACTCCTACCGCTTCATCCAGCAGGCGATCGAGTACGAGGCGCGCCGCCAGATCGAGATCCTCGAAGACGGCGGCTCCATCGATCAGGAAACCCGGCTGTTCGACCCCAACAAGGGCGAAACCCGGTCCATGCGTTCAAAGGAAGAGGCGCACGACTATCGCTACTTCCCCGATCCGGACCTGCTGCCGCTGGAGCTGGATCCGGCGTGGGTGAAGGCCATCGAGGCCTCGCTGCCGGAACTGCCTGACGCAAAGAAAGCGCGGCTGCAGTCGCAGTACGGCCTGTCGGCCTACGACGCCGGCGTGCTGATCACCGAGGCAGCCAGGGCCGACTACTACGAGGCCGCGGCCAAGGGGCGTGACGCCAAGCTGACGGCCAACTGGGTCACCAACGACCTCGCCGCCAAGCTGACGGCAGGCGGCCTGGAGATCACTGAGAGCCCGCTGAAACCCGACGAGATCGCCGAGCTGGTGGCGCTGATCGAGGAGGGCGTCATCTCCTCCAAGATCGCCAAGGACGTCTTCGAGCGCATGTGGGCTGGCGAGGGTCGGGCCCGCGCGATCGTCGAGAAGCAGGGCCTGCAG
>JAEXKM010000277.1 GCA_023445705.1 Pseudomonadota bacterium | reverse complement strand
GCTCTTCGGCGACCGCGTCGCCAACCGACTGGATGGTCGCTTCCTTGTCGGCATGGGCGCCGCCGGCCGGCTCGTCGATGATCCGGTCGACGATCTTCATGCCGATCAGGTCCTGGGCGGTGATCTTCATCGCCTTGGCCGCTTCCTCGGCCGTGCGCGCGCCGCGCCACAGGATCGAGTTGGCCCCTTCCGGCGGGATCACCGAATAGATGGCGTGCTCCAGCATCAGCACCCGGTTGCCGCAGGCGATGCCCAGAGCTCCGCCCGAGCCGCCCTCACCGGTGACGATCGCCACCATCGGAGCTTCCAGCAGCAGGCACTTTTCGGTCGACCGCGCGATGGCCTCCGCCACGCCCCGCTCTTCCGAACCCACGCCCGGATAGGCGGCCGGGGTGTCCACGAAGCTGATCACCGGCAGGCGGAAGCGCTCGGCCAGTTCCATCAGCCGGATGGCCTTGCGGTAGCCTTCGGGCCGGGCATAGCCGAAATTGTGTTTCACGCGGCCGACGGTGTCGCGGCCCTTCTCATGACCCATGACCACGACCGGCTGGCCGCGGAACCGGCCAAGACCGCCCATGATCGCCTGGTCGTCGGCGAACTTGCGGTCGCCGCGCAGTTCGACGAACTCGTCGATCAGGCCCGAGACATAGTCGACGAAGTGCGGACGGTCGGGATGACGCGCGACCTGCGTCTTCTGCCACGCGTCCAGCTTGGAGTAGGCTTGGCGGCGAACCTCCTGGGCGCGCGCGCGCAGCGCATCGATCTCGGCGTCCAGGGTCACCGAACCGGTCGTCTCCGACAGCTTCGACAGTTCCTCGATCTTCGCTTCGAGGTCGGCGATGGGGCGCTCGAACTCGAGATAGTGTGCGGCCATTCGAGGAATCTTCTCTCTGTCCGTTGCGGAAGCGGGGGAAACTAGGCGCGAAGCTTACGCCTCACAAGTGCGAGGAACAGCCATCCGGTTGCATGCGTCAAGCCGCCCCGCGCCAAGCCTGGCCGCAACCTCCCCTTCCCGCTCGGCGTTTCAGGCCCCTAGTTTGAGGAGTCCGCCATGCGCGTCGCAAAGATCGCCCTGGCCGGGACCGCAGCGTTCGCCTTCGCCGCCCCGGCCGCTTTCGCCCAATACCCCACGCCCTATCAGCCGACACCGCAGTACCAGCAGGACCTGGATCAGTACCGCGACGACCGCGCCGACTACGACGCCGCCCGCCAGGACTACGAGGCGCGCCGCGCCCAGTGGGAGCGCGCTCGCGAACAGTACGACCGGCAGTACGGCTACGGGTCCTACGCCCGCGCCTATGGCCCTGCGCCGACCTTGAGCGATCCCTACCAGCCGGCCGCCGGCCCCGCCTACGACCCGGCCCGCGCCGATTACGAGCGCCGCCTGGCCGACTACGACCGCGCCAGGGCCGATTACGACCGGCGCTGGGGCGATGGCGCCTATGCCAGAGCCTACGGCCCGCCCCCGGCCTGGAGCGCCGGGGACTATGCGGCCAACACCAGCGCTTATGTCAGCAACGACCCGTCCTGCACGAACAGCAAGACCAACCGCTCCATCGCCGGCAGCGTCATCGGCGCCCTGATCGGCAGCGCGCTTGGCTCCAACATCGCCGCCAGCGGCGTGCGCACCGAAGGCGCGGTCCTGGGCGCCCTTGTCGGCGGCGGCATCGGCCTGGGCGTTGGTCGCGCTTCGGCCAAGTGCGACGAGCACGGCTACTATTACAGCTACAACCAGACGGTCCCTTACCGGGAAAGCGACTACGACCGCGCCCGTCAGTCCGGCCAGTACGACTACGCCTATTACGAAGACCAGCGTTGCCGCCTGGCCCCCGCCCCGACCAGCGGCGACCAGTACCGCTATGTCCGCGTCTGCCCCGACAGCCAGGGCCGCTACCGCATCACCTCGTAGCCGCGGCCCCCTCGGCGCTCTACCTTCCGATACAGATCGCCCCCCGCTGGGGGAGCTGTCGGCAAGGCCGACGGAGGGGACCTCCCCGCCAGGGGAGGCCACGGCCTCCGCCCCCCCCAAGGCTTAGCTATAGCCCCTACTTAGAAATCCTGCGTTCAAATCCCTATAAAATGAGTCGCAATTAACTCGTTCAGATAGGGAGCGGGTTCGATGCGGATCAAGATTTCACAAGTGGCCCTCGCCGCCGGCGCGGCGTGGCTGGCCTTGGCCGGCGCGGGTCAGGCTCAGGACGCAGGCGCCATCCATCGGCGCGCCCTGGTGCTGGACAGCCACGCCGACATCCTGCTGCCGTCCTCCGACAGCCGCTATCTCGGCAAGGACGGGCAGTCCTACACCAGCCTGGACAAGCTGCAGGCCGGCGGCGTCGACGCCCTGGTCTACGCCGTCGCGGTCTCCACTGGCGAGCGGACGCCCGCCGCCTACGCCGCAGCCGCCAAGGAGGCCGACGCCAAGCTGGCCGCCATCCAAGCGCTTCCCGCCCAATCGAACGGGCGGATCGAAATCGCCCGCACCCCTGCGGACGTCCAGCGCATCGTCGGCGCCGGTAAGGTCGCCGTCCTGGTGGGCTTCCAGAACGCCTACGCCCTTGGCGATGACCTTTCCGCCTTCGATCGCTTCTATGCAGGCGGCGTCACCGTCGCGGCCCTCGACCACGCGGGCAACAACGCCTTCGCCGATTCCTCCCGCCCCAAGGCCGGGACCGGAGCTGAGCACGGCGGCCTCTCGCCGCTCGGCAAGGCGGCGGTCGCCCGGTTCAACGACCTGGGCGTCCTGATCGACGTCTCCCAGCTCACCCAGGAGGGCGTCCTCCAAACCGTCGCCCTGTCGCGCGCGCCGGTCGCCGCCACCCACTCCGACGTGCGCAGCCTGGTGGACAGCACCCGTAACCTCAGCGACGCCGAGATCGACGCCATCGCCAAGGCCGGCGGCGTGATCCAGGTCACGCCCTTCAACAGCTATCTCGTCCCCGAGCCCGCGGGCTATGGGACCGCCCTCCGCGACCTGCGCACGGCCTATGGCCTCGACCCCGCCGTTAAGAGCTATGCCGGATCGGAGAAGCTCGACCCCAAGCGGCGCGAAGCCTTCCTCGCCGCCTATCGCGACCTCTATCCCAAGGCCGACGTGAAGGCGCTGGTGGATCACATCGACTATGTCGCCAAGCGGGTCGGGGTCGATCACGTGGGCATCGGGACCGACTTCAACCATGGCTCGGGCATCACCGGGTTCGCGGACGCCAGTCAGGCCGGGAACGTCACCGCCGAGCTCGTGCGCCGCGGCTATAGCGAAGCCGACATTGAGAAGATCTGGGGCGGCAACTTCCTGCGGGTCCTGGGCGCGGCCCAGGCCGCGGCCAAGCCGTCCTGAAGCCCTACTTCTTCGCCAGCGGGTGCTTGGTCGCCACCACCTCACGCAGTCGGTCTCCCGCCACATGCGTGTAGATCTGGGT
>JAEXKM010000259.1 GCA_023445705.1 Pseudomonadota bacterium | reverse complement strand
CTCTTGGACTGATCGGGCTCCACCGCCGGGCGCAGACCGCGGCTGGTCAGCAGTCGATAAGCGTCGCGGTACCAGGCGTCCCCCGGATAGTTGTAGCCGAGCACGGCGCCGTTCCGCTTGGCCTCGTCCATCAGCCCCAGGGTCAGATAGGCCTCGACCAGGCGATAGAGGGCTTCGGGCGTATGGCTGGTGGTCTGATAGCGCTCGATGACGGTCTTGAAGCGGCCGATCGCCGCCAGGGTGTCGCCCTGGCGCAGATAATAGCGGCCGATGGTCATTTCCTTGCCGGCCAACTGGTCGTTGACCATGTCGATCTTCAGGCGGGCGTCGGCGGCGTATTCGGTGTGCGGATAACGCTGGACCACCTCGGTCAGGTTGGCGAGCGCCTGGCCGGTGGCGGCCTGGTCACGGCCCACGTCCACGATCTGCTCGAAATAGCAGATGGCCTTCAGATAGTGCGCATAGGCCGCGGCGGGGTTACCCGGATAGAGCGAGATGAACCGGTCAGCGTCACCGATCGCCTCGGCATAGTCGTTGCCCTGATAGTGGGCGTAGGCGGTCATCAGGATCGCGCGACGCGACCATTCCGAATAGGGATGCTGGCGCTCCACCTCTCCGAAGTACTGGACGGCCTGGTTCCACAGCCCACGATCGAGCCGGTTCGCCCCGGTCGCGTAAAGCAGTTCGACGGGGCGTTCTTCGTAGGCGAGACGCGGCTGCTTCTTCTTCCCGGCGCAACCAGCCAGGGCGAGTACGGCGACGCCAACGACAAGAGCCGTGCGAGTCCGGGAATTGCGCAGCAAGGACACCTTCACCTCAAAAGGACCGACGCGCGCCCCCGCGCCGCGAGTCCTCGCTTCTACAGCATGGAATGCAGGGCGCAAATGCGGCGAAGTACTTGGCAAGAATGAGCCCGCAAACCGGGGCCTGAAACGAACTGACGATTGAGCCTCGCCAATCTGCGCGTGCCCGCGGGAATCAGCGACAACTGTATTGTCGAGTTTCCCTTTCCGAGCAGGGCGTGGCGATGAAAACCGTGCGGATCGCGGCTGCGCAGACGCCTGAATTTCGGGAAGATTCCGGTGCGGCGTTGAGCCACGCCCTGGCCGTCAGCGCCCAGGCGCGGGACGCCGAGGCGGCCCTGTTGTGCTTTCCCGAAGGCTTCCTGCAGGGCTATCTCACCGACGAGGCGTCGGCTCGCCGGCACGCCCTGGACCTGGGAGGGGCTGACTTCCGCCAAGTCCTGGAGAGGTTCGACCCGTGGGGTCCCACGATCGTCATGGGCGTCATTGAGATCGATGCAGGGCGGTTGTTCAACACCGCGGTGGTGATCCAACAAGGCGCTGTCTTGGGCCGCTATCGCAAGACTCACCTGCTCGGGGGTGAACGCCTTTTCGAGCCGGGAACCGATTGCCCAGTCTTCGACGTGGACGGGCTTCGGTTTGGGATCAACATCTGCTTCGACACCAACTTTCCGGAGGCGGCGCGCAAGGTCGCCGATCAAGGCGCCTCGCTGATCGTCTGTCTCGCCAACAACATGCTCAGGCGCGAAGCGGCTGAGACCTGGAAGGCGCAGCACAACGCAGTGCGAGGCGTGCGGTGTCGTGAAACCGGGTTGTGGCTCGTTTCGGCCGACGTCACAGGCGAGCGCGACGGCCGCGTGGCCTGGGGCCCCACAGCCGTCCTCAATCCCGATGGTGAAGTCGCAGCGCAACTCCCACTCGGCACCGAAGGGCTGCTGCTGTTCGACCTTCCGGTCAAGGAAGGCCGAGACCGCTAGACCGCCTCGGCGAATTCTTGCTCGAGGGTGCGGTAGCGCCAGGCCTGCGGCGAGGCCAGCAGCGCGCGGACCAGTTGATTGTTGATCCCGTGCCCCGCCAGCACGCCTTCGAAACGGCCGAGGATCGGCGCGCCCAGGACATAGAGGTCACCGATGGCGTCCAGCGCCTTGTGACGCACGAACTCGTCCGGGCGGCGCAGGCCTTCCGGATTCAGAATGCGATCGCCCTCGATGACGACGGCGTTCTCCATCGAACCGCCACGGGCCAGACCCATGGCGCGCAGAGCCTCGACCTCGTGCAGGAAGCCGAAGGTCCGGCAGTCGGCCAGCTCGCTGCGGAAGGCTTGCTCGCCCATCGGCAGGTCGACGTACTGTCGGCCGATGGCGGCCGAGGGGAAGCGGATTTCGAAAGCGACCTCGAACTCGTCCGCCGGCTTCAGCGTGGCGCTCTTGTCGCCGTCGACGAAGGCGATGGGTTCGAGGATCTCGATATAGCGGCGCAGGGCGTCCTGCCGGCGACGGCCGGCGCGGTCGAGAATTTGCACGAAGGGGGCGGCCGAACCGTCCATGATCGGCATTTCCGGACCGTCGAGTTCGACGATCGCGTTGTCGATCCCCAGCATGACCAGGGCCGCCATCAGGTGCTCGATCGTGGAAACGCTGACGCCAGCGGCGTTTTCGATGACGGTGCCCAGCTGGGTCTTGGTGACCGCCTCGCCCGACACCGGCACGCGATTGTCGCGATCGGTGACATCTGTGCGCACGAAGACGATCCCGGATCCAGCCGGAGCGGGTCGGACGGCGACGCGCGTGTACGCGCCCGTATGCACCCCGACGCCAGCGAAGATGGCGGGGCCTTGCAGCGTGTGTTGATACTCTTGTGCGCGCAAAGCAAACCTCATTCGGACAACTGCAGCCCAGCGGCCGCTACGTCCCCAACTGCTCAGGTACGCCCTATGCTGCGCCGCGGCAAAACACTTCCTGTTTCGCAATGTTTCCAATTGGGACACGCCGAAAGGCGTTAAGAATCAAGGCGAAAGAAGGGCTACTTGTGGCCTCCGAAGAGGCTGACTAACCTAGCTCCAGGACCGGCGAAATCAGGGAGGCGACGATGGCGAAGCTCCAGCAAAACCTGACTTTCGTTTGTGACGCCGGGCGCCTGTCGCGCTTGCGCTAGCCCGCGTCGTTCATCGCCCTCTCGGGCGTTTGGGGCCAAGCCCCCAGATCGAAGACATCAATGACCGATTTACCCTCAGTCGGCTTGCCGCCGGCTCAAGCCGCACGCCTTGCGGCCATCGAACTCGCCACCCGTTTCACGCTTGATGCGCGTGGCGCCATCCTCACCGAAAGCCCTCCAGACCTGTCGCCAGGCCCCCTGCTCCATGTCGCCGCCGCAGAGCCGAGGGTGATCGCCTTTGGTCATTCGCTTTCGGAGGACATCCAAGGTCAGTTGGCTGGCATCCTGGCCCAGACGGTCGACCCCGTCTTACAGGTCGCGGAATGCCTGGAGGCGATGTCGGCCCTTGGCTCAGTGATCCTGAGCGAAGGCCTCAGCTTCCTGCTCCTACCCCAGAGCCCGGCGCCTTGCCCTGCGAACCTCGTGCGTTGGGGGACGCCAGAAGGCTCGGCGCTGGAAGCGCGTTTCGCGGCCGCGGGAATGCCGGCATCACTGGCCGATCAGGGCTTTCGCTCGGTCGCCGACCTCTGGCCGCCCTGGTGCGCCGCCATCGTCGAGGGAGAGGTGGCCTCGCTAGCCTTCTCGTCTCGCCTGACGCCATCGGGGGCCGAGTTGGGGCTGATCACCCTTCCCGGCTATCGCGGCAACGGGCTCGCGGGAGCGGCGACGGCCGGGTGGAGCGCCCTTCCCGCGCTCCAAGGCCGCACGCTCTTCTACAGCACCGCACGTTCGAACCTCGCCTCGCAGCGAGTGGCCGCCAAGCTTCGGCTGCCGTTCATCTGCTCGACCTGGGAGATTGCGAGGGCCTGAAACGCAGAACGGCCGGGGTTGACCCCGGCCGTTCCATATTCGCGTTTCTCGCGCGCCTCAGTTGGCGAGGCGGCGCAGGAAGGACGGGATTTCCAGATCTTCCTGGTTGTCGGTCTGGGGCTCTTCTACGGCCTGCTCCACCGGCTGAGCGCTGGTGCGGCTGATCGAAGCCTGACGGGGCTGTTGCTGCGGAGCCGGCTCCTGATAGCGCGGGCGGCTGCCGAAGAGGCTCAGGAAGCCGCCGCGATGCTGACGGCGATCCTCGTACGCCGGCTGGGCGAACAGCGGCTCTTCCTCGATTTCCTCGACGGCCGGATCGACGATCCGGGTGATCGGGCGACTGATCTGCGGCTCCGGCGCGGCGGCGATCGGCGCGGGCGTCGGAGCGGCGGCCGGCGTGTACAGGTCACCCTGCTCCTCTTCTAAGACCGCCTTGACCGGCTCGGGAGCCGGGGCGGGCGCCACCGGCGCGACCGGGGCCGCAGCGACCGGCGCAGGCGCCGGCGGCGGCACATAGGCGGCGGGTTCCGGATAACGCGGCGCCGGGCGTTCGGCGAAGGTCGGGATCGGACGCGTGACCGGCTGGGTCACCGGGGCCGGACGGGTCGTTTCGGCGCGGAGCGGCGGGGCTGCAAGCGGCTTGCGCTCCACCTTCGGCTCGATGGCGGCGATCGAGGCGCCGTCCATGCCGGTGGCGACCACCGAGACCCGGATCATGCCTTCCAGCGTCGGATCGAAGGCGGCGCCGAAGATGATGTTGGCGTCGGCGTCGACCTGCTCGGAGATGGCGTTCGCGGCCTCGTCGACTTCCAGCAGGGTCATGTCCAGGCCGCCGGTGACGTTGACCAGCACCGCCTTGGCGCCCTTGAGCGAGACTTCGTCCAGCAGCGGGTTGGCGATCGCGTTCTGGGCGGCCATCAGCGCGCGGTCCTCGCCGCCCGCCTCGCCGGTGCCCATCATCGCCTTGCCCATCTCGGTCATGACCGTGCGGACGTCGGCGAAGTCGAGGTTGATCAGGCCCGGCAGCACCATCAGGTCGGTGATCGAGCGAACACCCGAGTGCAGGACCTGATCGGCCATGCCGAAGGCTTCGGCGAAGGTGGTCCGCTCGTTGGCGACCCGGAACAGGTTCTGGTTCGGGATGACGATCAGGGTGTCGACGTAACGCTGCAGCTCACCGATGCCGGCCTCGGCCAGGCGCATACGGTGGCGGCCTTCGAAGTGGAACGGCTTGGTCACCACGCCGACGGTCAGGATGCCGCGTTCGCGGGCGCACTTGGCGATGATGGGGGCAGCGCCGGTGCCAGTGCCACCGCCCATGCCGGCGGTGATGAAGATCATGTGCGCGCCGTCGAGGTGCTCACCGATCTCGGGGATCGATTCCTCGGCCGCGCTCATGCCGACTTCGGGATGGGCGCCGGCGCCGAGCCCCTGGGTCACCTGCACGCCGAGCTGGATCCGGCGATCGGTCTTGGCGAAGGCGAGCTGCTGCGCGTCCGTGTTCGCGACAACAAACTCGACGCCCTCAAGATGCGCCTCAATCATGTTGTTGACCGCGTTGCCGCCAGCGCCTCCAACGCCGAAGACGACAATGCGCGGCTTCAATTCGGTCGCGCGCGGCGCTGAAAGTGCGATAGCCATTTGGGACCCCATGTCCTCCGTACCGTGATCAAGGGAACCCTCAGCGACCCGCCCGCCAGGCTCCCGCGACGGTTGGCGTTAAGGAAGCGCCCACCATCGTTAATTGACGGTTAATTGCATAAGGCGAGTCGGGGCGGCTGGAAGGCGCATCCACAACAAAATTTCTTACGGCATAAGGCCTAAGCTGAGCCTAGGCGCGCCATTAACCAATTCCGCCAAGCCGCTCATCGAACAGGGTTTTGCCGGTTCGAGACACCTTTTGGCTTCGCTGCGCGAGCGGATCGTCGAAAGTGATTCGCGCCGCGTGAGAACCCGTCTTTACAGGTTCTCGCGCAGCCAGGCCGCAGCCTTGGCCACCGGGTTGGCCCGCGGGTCCAGCGGCTCTCGCCGCAGCTTCGACGACGCCAGCGCCTTCGCCGATACCGCCTCGCGGGGGCCGAAGGCGGCCCGCTGCAAAACTCCTGCCGCCGCGCAGAAGGCCGGCCCAGAAGCGGCGTCTGCAAGATGCGGCACGCGGCGCGGGCGGCCCAGCCGCGCCGGACGGTCGAAGACGCGCACGGCGACCTCGCGCACGCCCGCCAATTGGCTGGCGCCGCCGGTCAGGACGAGGCTGGCGCCCGGCTCCACGCCGCAACCCGACGCCTTCAGCCGATCACGGAGCAATTCCAGGGTCTCTTCGACGCGCGGCGCGATGATGCCCTTCAGCAGCGAGCGAGGGGCGATCACGGGCCCTGCGCCGGGGTCGTCGCCCCGCGGCGGCGCCTCGATCATCTCGCGGTCCTCGTTGGCCGAGGCGATCGCCGAGCCGTGGAGGGTCTTGATCCGTTCGGCGCCGGCCACCGAGGTGGAAAGCCCGCGCGCGATGTCGGCGGTGACGTGCCCGCCGCCGACCGCCAGGGTCTCAACGTGCAGCAGGCTGCCGCCGGCGAACACCGCCGCCGAGGTCGAACCGCCGCCCATGTCGATGCAGACGGCCCCGAGATCCATCTCGTCCTCTTCCAGCGCCGCCAGGGCCGAAACGAAGGGAGCAGCCACCACGCCTTCGAACTGCAGGTGGGCCCGCTCCACGCATGCGCCGAGGGTCTGGTAGGCGGCCTCGCTGACCGTCACGACCAGCAGTTCGACGCCGAGGTTACGGCCGAACATGGCGCGGGGATCGCGGATGGCGGCCTGGCCGTCCACGGACCAGGCGACCGGCAGGATGTGCGCGGCGCGGCGGCCGGGAATCTTGATCTGGCCAAGCGCCTGCTGGATGGCCCGCACCAGATCGCCGTCGGTGATCGGGCGCGCGCCCAGCGAGACGCGGCCGGCCACCCGGTGGCTGGCCAACTGACCGCCGGCGGTGGCGACGGTCACGCCCTGCACCTGCACGCCGGCGACGTTCTCCGCGCGCTCGACGGCCTGGGCGATGGCGTCGGAAGCCTCGTCGAGATTGACGATCGCCCCGCTTTTCACGCCGCGCGACTGCACGTAGCCGACGCCTGCGGCGGTCAGCGTGCGGTCGCCCCGGCGCACGCCCTCCGGCTTCATGATGAAGCACGTGACCTTGGACGCGCCGAGGTCGACGGCGGCCACGACGGGCTGACGGCTCAACGCGGCCTTCAGGCCTTCGCGGCTTTCCCTGCGCTCCTCAATCCGGGTCGCCAAGTCTAGTCCCTTCCCTTGCTCGTCACGCGCCGTTGGCCACCAACTGGCCGGGCAGCACCCCATCACGCGGGCGCACCGCCACCACAGCCGGATCGCGCAGATCGATCCGTTCGAATCCCAGTTCGAGTATCCGCGAACGCTGATCGAGCTGTTCAAGCTGGATCAGGGCCGCGCCCTCGTCCACCGCCGGCAATTGCACCAGCGATCCATCCTTCATCCGCAGGTCCCAGCGGCGACCGTCCACGCGCACCAGGGCCTCGGTCCGTTCGGCCAGCCGCGGGCGCGCCGCAACCTCCGGCAGGATCGCCGCGGCCGCCTCATTCGCGCCGGCCCCGACGATCAGCGGCAGTGTCGGGAAGCGGCCCGGATCAGCCTCGGGGATCACGCGGCCAGCCTCATCGATCACGTGGCTGCGGCCGCCATTCTGCCAGACGGCGAGGCGCTTGCGTTCCACCACCGCCAGCACGAGCGTGTCCGGCAGCAGGCGCACGACGCGCGCTTCCTTGACCCAGCCCACCTGCTCGACGCGCTGACGCAGCGCTTCCAGGTCCATGCCGACCGTCGGCTGGTCCTGATAGATCTGAGCCGCGCTCAGGATATCCGGCGTCGCGAATTCCGATGCGCCCTGTACGTGAACCGCCTTCAGCTTGAAGCCCAGACCCGCCAGTTGGCCGCCGGTGGCCGAGGCGATCGACGCGCCGATCTTGGCGCTGCGGTCGCCCGTGCTGAGCGTCACGATCAGGGCCACGGCGACAACGCCGCCAGCGGCCATCAGCGCGCCAACCGGAGAGAGCCCGACGCCGCGGGCCGCACCCAATTTGGCAGGCGAATAGGCCGCCCCCTGCTTCTTCGAGCGGGAACGGGTTTTGGAGCTAGCGGGCGTTTTCGCCCGGGGCTTCGCTGCGGCCGGCGACTCCCCCCGCACTGCCGCGGGCATACGCATCCTCCGTGATCCAAAGTACGAGACGGTCGAAGTCCATGCCCTTCATCGCCGCCTGCTCGGGAACGAGCGAAGTGGGCGTCATGCCGGGCTGGGTGTTGACCTCCAGAAGGACCAGAATGTCGTTAACGTCGTCATAACGAAGGTCCGACCGGGTAACCCCTCGGCAACCCAGCGCCGCGTGCGCGCGTTCCGCCATTTCCATTGCTCGTTCAAGGGCTTGAGGCGGAATTTCGGCCGGCAGAACGTGTATGGAACCACCCTCCGCATACTTGGCTTCGTAATCGTAAAATTGTGAACGCGGCTGGATATCGGTGACAGTGATCGCCTTGCCGTCCAGGACGCCAACGGCGAGCTCCTTTCCGGCCACATAGGGCTCGATCAGAACCTCTTCGCCGAAGGCCCAGCCGGGCTCGGCGATCTCCTGCGGCGGGCGATTCGCGCCCTGCTCGACGATGAAGACCCCGACCGACGAACCCTCGGCGTTCGGCTTGATCACATAGGGCGGCGCCATCACGTGCTCGGCGGCCGCGGCGTGGCGGTTGAAAAGCCCGCCGCCCGGCACCGCGACGCCGGCCGCAGCCATCACGGCCTTGGCCTTGACCTTGTCCATAGCCAGCGCCGAGGCCAGAACCCCGCAGTGAGTGTAGGGCACGCCGACGGTCTCCAGCACGCCCTGAACGCACCCGTCCTCGCCCCAGACGCCATGCAGGGCGTTGAAGCACACGTCCGGCTTCAGGGCGGTCAGGACCTGGGCCAGATCGCGCCCGGCGTCTACGCGCGTGACCCGCGCGCCCAACCTCTCCAGGGCCGCGCCACATTCCCGAGCGGAAGAGAGGCTGACCTCCCGTTCCGCCGAAAGGCCGCCCATGAGCAGCGCGACGTGGTGTCCGGAGAGCGGGCCGTTCACTTGCCGGTTCCGGCGGTCTTGCGGAAGTCGATGTCGCTGTCGGCGACGGCGTAGACGAAGGCGGTCCACACCGCGACGTTCTGGGCGAGCTCCTTAGGGTCGACCTTGTCGAGCGTGTCGTCGGCCGAGTGGTGCAGGTCGAAATAGCGGCTGGCGTCCTGCTGCAGTTCGACCACGGGCGCACCCAGGCGCTGGAGGCCGGCCACATCCGCGCCGCCGTCCTCTGCGGGCTCTTGCGAGACGATCACCTTCAGCGGAACCACCGCCCCCGCGAACGCCTTCATCGCCGGGTGATCGAAGCTTCCCGCGGGCAACTTGGCGCTGAAGATCTCGCCTGCGCCCAGGTCGCTTTCGCCCGCGACGATGATCTTGCCCACCTCTT
>JAEXKM010000257.1 GCA_023445705.1 Pseudomonadota bacterium | reverse complement strand
CTAACCGCAGTCGCATCCGCTAGCTCCCTCTCCCAGCGCTCAAAGGGTTCGTGAATTCGGATCGTCGGCAGCGCGCAAACTGGCCCTTCACCGATGTGCGTAACCTCCCGCGCGTGTCGCGAACTACAGACAATGATCTGCTCAATACGCAGGTCCGGGTGGGATATAGTTTGGGCAAGCGCTTCCTCAACCGCAGTAAGCATTGCCCGCATGACGTTTTTATCGTGAAGGGTCTCTCTAAAGACGGTTGCGAGCTCGATTTGCCCCCCCAGATTGCGCACATATATCGAAAGATCGAACTTTGCGTCCAGGTTGTCGCCGAGGACGATTTCTGAATTTAGTCCCGCAAATTCTGCTTGGGCCTGGTTGTAGTCCTGATAGTTGATCATAATCTGGAAAATCGGATGGCGTCCCGGCACTCGACGCGGATTCAGCCCGGCGACCAACGCCTCGAAGGGGTAGTCTTGTCGGGCCAATGCCTCGGCCAGTGTGGCCCGGTTTTCATGCAGCATTTCTTCAAAGGTCGCCGCTGCATCATAGCTAGAGCGCAGCGGCACCATGTTGACGAACATCCCAAGGACGTCTTGGACCTCGCTCCTCGCGCGCCCTGCGACAGTGGATCCAACGACCAGGTCGGCTTCGCCCGTCCAGCTGTGTAGAACGATGTCAAAAAGAGTCAGGAATAGTACGAATGGGGTGACACCATGGTGACGCGCCAAGCTCTCCGCGCCGGAGGACACTTCCTTCGAAAGGACCAATTTGCACGCGCCCGCACCATCCTCCTTCGCCGTCGAGGAACTGCGGTCGGCAGTGACGAAAGCGACTGCGTTATCGACCCCCGTCAACTTGGTACGCCAGTAGTCGAGATGGTCTGCATTCGAACGACCGCCCCGCTGAGCGAGCCAAAGGGCGTAGTCCGGAAAATCGAGGAGCTTGGCCGGCAGCGCCGCTGAGCGCCCAGCTGTAAACGCGCTATAGAGCTGACCCAATTCGCGAGTGATGATGCCCAGCGAGCCCCCATCAGCGATCAGATGGTGCAGCACCATCATCAACACGAACGAACGGGGCGCCAGCTTAACAAGGCGACAGCGAACGAGATTGCCATCCGTAAGGACGAATGGTCGCGTCGCTTCTACGGCCAGTAGTTCGGCGGTGCTTTCCGCATCTACGCCGCTACTGCGATCTTCAAACGCCCACTCCATGCGTCCGGGCGGATGGATCTCCTGCCAAATCTCCCCGCCCTCACTGTGAAAGCTCGTTCTCAGGCTTTCGTGGCGTTCAACGAGCGCGTCTAGGGCTCGTCGCAAGACGGGTTCGTCAAGGTCGCCGTCCAGCCTCAGCGCCACCGGCATGTTGTAGAGGCTGCCGGAGAGTGCGACCTGCTCAAGATACCAGAGACCGGCCTGAACCGGAGTGAGGGGTATCCGGTGTGGGCGAGCACTGGCTCGCGTGATGGCTTCGCGCCGCCCCAGTGCACCGAAGTTTACGCTTGGCGACTCCTCGGCGTCCGCTCCACTGGCCTTTAGACGCGCGAGCAGCCGTTCCTTTGCCGAGGAGTTTGGCCTCGATGGGGGAGCAAGGGGCACAACAGCCTCCAACATTTTTCCGCGCGACGTTGGAACATTCCTCGCCGAAGATCAAAACAAGTGTCAAGACGACTTACACTTGTTCTCCGGAAAGGCTTCTTGACGCGGATCGAGATCGACGGGACATTTAGATTTCATGGTGGCGTCGATAACGATTTGAGATGCGCCGCCGCGGCAAGTGAAGGCGAGCCTGCAAATGGAAAAATTGGGTATACTGTTTTGTGGCAGCGGCGGCGCGGTAGCAAGTACGGCTATCGCCGGTCTAGCCCTCCTTCGGGCAGGCCTCTGCGATGAAACCGGCCTGCCCCTATCGGGTGTGGCGACGAGCCAACTCATTCCTTACGGCAACCTGGAATGCGGCGGTTGGGACCTATTCGCAGCGAGCGCTGGGATGGCCGTCCGCCACCACGAGGTGGTCCCCCCTCACCTAGCGATGCAGGTCGCTCGCGAATTGGAAGAAATTCGCCCGTTTCCCGCCATCGCTTTCGAGGACAGCGGTTCGCCAGTGCAAGGCGCTCATCTCGCCAGTGTTGGAAGTCGGCGCGAAGCCGTGGATCTCGTACGTCGCGACATCTCGAACTTCCGACTTCAACGCAAGCTTCGCCGCTGCGTCATGATAAACGTGGCCTCCGTGGAGCGCATCATTGATACGACGGCTTCGGAGCTTGCTGATCTTGGAGCGTTCGAGGCTGCGCTTGACGCCAACTCCGCCACGATCACTCCCTCCATGATTTACGCCTACGCCGCACTAAAAGAAGGCCTTCCTTACGCGAACTTCACCCCAAGCGCCGTGCTTGACGCACCGGCGCTGCGCGACCTTGCTCGACAAGCGAAGCTTCCCATCGCGGGGAAGGATGGCAAAACGGGACAAACGTTCCTGAAAACGGTGGTCGCTCCGGCCTTTCGATCACGAAATCTCGTGGTCGACGGTTGGTATTCCGCCAACTTGCTCGGGAATAGAGATGGACTTGCACTCTCCGATCCACGCCTCAAGGAATCTAAAATCAACACCAAGTCCGGCGTATTGGATTCTATATTGGGATATCAAGTTCGCGACCACATAGTCGACATTACCTATTACCGCCCAAGAGGCGACAATAAGGAGTCCTGGGACAATATCGATATCCGCGGGTTCCTTGGGATGCCGATGCAGATCAAGATCAACTTTCTCTGCCGCGACTCGGTTTTAGCAGCTCCGCTGGTCATCGAAATTGCGCGATTGCTCGATCTCGCGCAGATTCGTGGTGAATCCGGCGTGCAGGAACAACTTTCCTCATTCTTCAAGGCCCCCTACTCGGCAGACGCCGGAGAGCCGCCCGGGAGCTTTTCCGACCAGGATCGGGCGCTCAAGGACTGGCTCGCGAAGTCAGTTGGTCAGGAAAATCTGGCTCCGACGCTGTCAGCGCTCGCGCTAGACGCGTAGGGGGCGGGCAGGCTTGTTCTCGATCAGGCTGGCGGGTCCGCGCCCTCCATCCTGGCGAGCAGCACTTCTGCTTCTTCGTCGCTCATGGTTTCGATTGCGCGATGGAGCCCCGCCTCAACGAGTTGGGCAAGGGCCGCGGCGGTGGGGTTTTCATAGATTTCAGTAGGATCGACATCGATCCCATACTGGGATTGGATCCTCACTAGGACTCTTCCGACGACAACGGAATCGGCCCCGAGTTCGATCAGAGGATCGTTCCGGCCGATGG
>JAEXKM010000248.1 GCA_023445705.1 Pseudomonadota bacterium | reverse complement strand
CCATGGGATGGGTCCGGACGGCTGGCGCGGGCCGCACGCGCACGCGCGCTCGCCGGCGCCGCCATTCGAGGGCCAGGCCCCCGACGATGGCGAACATGACACCGGGATCAGGTGAAGCGGCGCTGATCGAGGCCGGGATCAACATGCTGATGACCGTCCAACTCGCCGCTGCGCCCGCCGCCGAACGCTCGTCGCGGGGATTGGAGTAGGTGCTCGCCCGCAGCGGCTTGAAGACGTTGAAGATGTGGCAGACCAGGGTGACGATGCCGATCACCCCCATGGACCCCAGCGCGGCCATGAACAGGCTGGAGGAGCGGAAGCTGCCCGCGCCGATCCCCAGACCGTAGGAGGCGACGAAGGCGTGCCAGCCCTGCATCGCCCAGAAGGACCGCTGGCGGCCAGACTCGCTGTCGGCCTTGTCCATGGTCATGTGGGAGAACATGTCGCCGAGTTGGGTGGCCAGGGCCGGCACCAGCATCATCATGGCCAGCGCCGCGATCAGCCCCACCAGCATGATCGCCAGCACGACCAGCGCCTTTCGCGGGCTGAGTTGCTGACGCATCAACAGCAGCCGGGCGACCATCAACGCGCCGTAGACCGCCAGGCTGAGATAGGCCGAGCCCGATGTCGAGAAGATCAGCGCAGCCAGCAGTATCAACGCGGTCGGCCCGGTCATGCGCGGGCGGACGTCCCGTATCCAGCTTTCGAAGGTGAAGACGAAGAGGGCGAAGGCGTACGACGCGTAATAGGACGGCTCGGGAAAGACGCCGGTCATCCGCACCATGCCGTTATAGCTCTGCTCGAGCTGGGCGGCGCTGCCGTTCCGGAAGACGTTCAGCACGTCCCCCAGGCCGATATTGGTGAGTACGATGCCGAGGACGCCGAAGCCCACATGGATCCAGCCCATCAGGCAGAAGGTCGAGACCACCTTGCGCGAGGAGTCCGGCTTGCGCGCCACGATGGTCGCACAGACGCCGGCCAATACCGTCCCGATGAGGTAGACCGCGGACGTGATGTTCTGCGTGGTGAAGACCAGCGGCACGGTGTCGAAGAGCCCGCTGATCGTCACCGGGCGGAGCGGCGCCACGTAGATTTTCCAGGCGAAAAGCCGCGGCAGGACGATGGCCGTCATGGCCCCATACAGCCCATAGGCGACGAGGAAGCCGTTGGCGCTGACGGCCGGCGCGATCTGGGCGTACTCGCCCGAACCGGGCAGCAGTATGCGGGCGATCAGAAAGGCGAGCGCCAGGTGAGCCGGTGAAATGGCCGAACCACCCAGCGCAGTCATGACGATCGCCGCCGAGCCGCTGAACAGGGTCGAGATCATCATGAACCTCAGAAGGTCCAATGAAGTCCCGCGCACGAGCAGCAACAGCCCGATCGCGATCGAAATCAGCCCGAAAACTGTTGGGACCACGCTAGGATCCTTCGGCCGTCCAAGGCGATCGGCAGGAGTTTAGGCTCCGCCCTCCACCCGGACCAAGACTTTCGCGCCGCATCCCGGAAGCGATCCGGCTGCATCGGAAACAGGCGCCTTTCGCCGCTTTCATAAGCGCGCCACCGCACTGGGCTTGGCGCCGAGCCGTTCGGCTACGAGCTCGGTCGCCCGGCTGGCGGTTGGGATGTAGTCGAAGCGGCCCTGGCGCCCGAGCATCTCCACGCCGGTGGCCTCGATCTCGTCGATGAGCGCCTCGGAGGCCGCCATCGAGCCGTGGGCGTAAGTCGGATAGGCGAAGTCGGTGCGTTCATGCCCGATCAGCATCGCGTGCCCGGCCATCAGGCCGTGGTCGCGCATGAAGGCGAGGAAGGCTTCGAACTCCTGGTCGGCGTCGCGCAGGCCCCGCGCCAATGGCACCTCGACCGACAGGAACTCCCGGCCCTCGACCTTGCCGTAGACCTTCGAATGGACGGTAAGCCGTTTCCACGATCCGGTCGGCGTGAAGTTGTAGAGCACCTGCGAGGGGAACCCCAGATCGCCGTCGAAGGCGATGTAGAGGCTCAAGAGCGGCAGAGACTGGATGATTTCGGGCGCTGGCAGGCCGCAAGCCTGGGCCGTCACCACCAAAGGCAGGCTGGATATGACGCGCGCGGCCTTTACCCCTCTGTTTGTCGTGGTCACCTCGAAGCCGTCGGCGGTGCGCTCGATCTTGTCGAGGGACGAGTTGAGGCGGATTTCGACGCCCTTCGCCTCGAGCTGAGCAGCGGCCTCGGCGAACAGCACTTCGAATCCCGCGCGCGGGCGGGCGAGAACCGTTGGCCCGGAACCCGGGGCCTTGGGACGAAAGATGCCTGCCATGGTCCCGAAACTCAGGGCCCGGGCGATCCAGTTCATCCGCTTCTCGGCGAACTGATGCTCCACCTCGTCTGCGGGGATGCCGCAAAGGCGGGTGATGTAGGCCTCCAGCCCACTTTGGACGAAGAGCCGGCGGCCGAGGTAGTAGCGGGCGAAAGAGCCGGCGCTTCTCGGCGCACGGCTGGCGATCCGCCCCCAGATCAAGGAAAGGCCGGTGAGCGCTACCTCGATAGGGCCGCGCCAGATCAGATCGTCGGCGACCGAAAACGGATAGCGGCTGATCCGCCCCTGCGGCGTGATGCGGTCGGCCACGATCTGCGCCGGCTGGCAGACGGCTTCAGCCCCCGGAAAACGCCGGAAGAACGGACTGCCCGAGAAGAAGATGAAACTGCCGATGTCGAAGGTGTAGGGACCGATATTGGTCGAGTGCTGGTTGCCCCCCAATCGGTCATAGGGCTCCAGCAGGATCACCCGCTCGCCAGCGTCGGCTAGCATGTCCGCCGCCACCAGGCCGCTCACCCCTCCCCCCAACACGACCACCGACGCGGCGGCCGCACGAGGCGCCGCGCCCGCAGGGGCGTCGGGCGCCGCCATGCCGGCCTGGGACAGGGAGGGCGCGGCGCCCTTGTGTCGGGGTGTGAGGGTCAGAGCGTCACCGCCTTCATGATGCCTTCGTCGAACCGCTCGGGCGCAAAGCGCTGCGCCTGCCGTACGGCGACGGCCGGATCGAAGGACGGAAGCCATCCTTCCAGCCGCTCGACACCCTCGATGAGCGAGTCCGCCGTTTGGGCGTCGAAAAGGATGCCGCTCTCGTCGGCGGTCACGCTGTCACGCACGCCGCCGCTGTTGTAGGCCAGGACCGGCCGGCCCGAGGCCATGGCCTCGACCGGAATGATCCCGAAGTCCTCCTCGGCCGTGAACACCAGAGCCCGCGACTGCGCATAGGCCTTGCGCAACTCATCGAAGTTCAGCCGGGCCTTGATGGTGATGTTGGGGCCGGCGCGGCGGCGAATGTCCGCCGCCATCTCCCCGTCGCCGACCATGAGCAACGGCAGACCGAGCTTGTTGAACGCCTCCATGGCCAGGTCCGCGCGCTTGTAGGCGGTCATCTGGCCGACCCATAGATACCGCGCGCCGACATCGTCGGACGGCTTGAAGAGGTCGGTTTCCACTGGCGGATGCACCACGTCGGCGTCCCGGCGATAGGCCTTCTGGATCCGGTTCTTGATGAAGTTCGAGTTGGCGACGAACCGGTCCACCCGCGCCGCCGAGGCGTAGTCCCAGGCCCGCAGGCGGTGGAAGAGCCAGGGCATCGCAGCCCGGGTCAGTCCCCCGGCGGAGGCGCGATAGTCCTGGTAGTGGTCCCAAAGGTATCGCATCGGCGAGTGGCAATAGCAGACGTGCAGCGCGCCAGGCGGCGTGATCACCCCCTTCGCAGGCCCAGACTCGCTGCTCAGGATCAGGTCGTAGCCCCGGAGGTCCAGTTCCTCGAGCGCCATCGGCATGAGCGGGAGGTACTTCTGGTAATGCTTGCGGCTGCCGGGCAGGCGCTGAATGAAGGTGGTCTTGACCGGCCTCGAGCGGATGATCGAGGACATCGAGTCCGGGTCATAGACGTGGGTATAGATGTCCGCCTCGGGGAAGAGGTGGATCAGTCTCTCCAGCACGCGCTCCCCGCCACGCATTCCAACGAGCCAGTAGTGAATGATCGCGACACGCGGCTTTGACGGCATCTAACCTTCTCAAAACATGGACAACATGGTGAACGCGCACATACCGAGTTCGCGAGCGTTCCATTAATCGTTCCCCGTTACTGGTGACGCTCCAGATCAGGAGGCGTCGATGTACGGGGCGGGCGCAGAAGCGAAATCGCCATTTCCTTTCATGCCAGCGAGCCGTACGGCGACGCTTGGCGAACCGGCGCCGCGTCGTCCGCGCGAGCCGAAGGACTGGTCTCCACGGCGCACGCTGTGCTTCATCCTGGTCACCTGCGGCGGTTTCTGGGCGACGGTGCTGGCGCTGATCCTGCGCTGAGGCGAGTGGCGGCTCATCCGTAATACTGCGCGTACTGCTTGTAGTAGTAGGCCGCGTCCCCGTGGCCGAAGCGGGCCTGCTTGCCCAGGTGGATGCGGTTGAGCACGACCCCGGCGATGGTGACGCCCTCGTTCGGCAGAGCCCGGATCGCGGCCTGGATGGCGTGCTCGGACGTCTTGCGCCAACGGGCGACGAACACCACCACATCGACCTTGGTCGCCATGATGCGGGTGTCGGCCAGCGGCAGGACCGGGGTGGTGTCGAGCACCACCAGATCGAACTTCTCGCGCAGCTTGGCCAGCAAGGCGTCCGCCGCCTCCCCGTCCATCAGGCCGTGGGGAACGAGGCGCGACTGATTGAGCGGCAGGATCATCATCCCCGTCAGCTCGTCCTTGACCAGGGCGTCTTCGAGCGACGCCTCGCCAGCCAGCACCTCCAGCAGACCGGGCCTGTCCTCGCCGTTCCGCACCAGCTTGTTCAGTTCGCGCCGGCGGGTGTCGCAATCGACCAGCACCACGCGTTGTCCCTGCAGGGCCGCGGACCTGGCTAGGCAGATCGATGTCGTCGTCTTGCCTTCCTGCGGCAGCGCCGAGGTGATGGCGACCACGGTCACCGGGCCATTCAGCGTCGCATATTTCAGTGAGGCCCTGAGGTTTCGATAGGCCTCGGCGAATGCTGAGTTCGGCTTCTCCACCACCGCGCTGGTCGGGGACATGCCGCGCATTCCCTTGATCGACGACAGCAGCGGCACGCCGGCCAGGAACCTGCGTCCCAGGCGGCGCTCCACGTCGTCGGCGGTGGTCAGCGAGGAGTCCAGCATCTCGGCCGCGATCACCGCGACCAGGCCGACGCCGACGCCAAGCGCGGCGCCGAAGACGATGTTCAGCAGCAGGTTGGGGCTGCTGGGCTTGCTGGGCACACGCACCTCGGAGATGAGCCGGGCGTCAGGCTGCTCGGTCCCTTCCTGGGCGTTGGTCTGCTTGAAGCGGTTCAGATAACTCTCGTACAGCGCCTGCGAGGCCGCCGCCTTCTGCTCGAGTTCGGCCAGGCCAACCATGGCGCGGTTGTTCTGGCTGAGCGCGCCGCGAGCGGTCGAGAGCGTGCCGGTGATGGAGGCCAACCGCTGGCGCGACACCTCGGCCTTGGCCTCCAGGTTCGAGATCAGTCGGGTGATCTCGCCCTGAATCTGGGCGTCGATGTCGGCGAGCTCGCGCTGGGCCTTCAGGATTTCCGGGTGGCGGTCGCCATAGCGGCCCTGCATGTCGGCGACCTTGGTGCTGATCGCGACGCGTTGGCCCCTCAGGGATTGGATGACCGCGGAGTTGAGCGCCTCGCCCAGGTCTTCCCCGGTCGAGCCTCGGGCGAGCTGCGCGCGAGCGGTGCGCAGGCGCGCCTCGTCGGCGGACGCCTCGACCCGCGCTTCTGCGACCCGCTGATTGTAGGCAGAGATTTCCTGCTCGGTGAGCGATGCGCCCGAGGTGCTGAGCAGGTCGTTCTGGATGCGGTATTGCTGAACGGCGGCGGCGTCGCTCACGGCCTGTTGGCGCAGCTCTTCGAGGCGACTACCTAGCAGGTCGCCGGCCTCGCGGTTGGCGGTCGCCTTCGTGTTGAGTTGGTCGGCCACATAGGTCTTGGCGAACGCGTCGGCGATCCTCGCCGCCTTCCTGGGATCGTCCGCGGTGTAGGAAACGTCGATGGCGAAGGTCACGCCGACGCGGCGAGCCGAGACGCCGGCCAGCAGGCGATCGACAATCGCCTGATCGACGGTCGCAGCGTCCATAGGCGGCGGCGCAGGTCTCCCGAGCATCCTATCGATAAAGCTGACCTTTTTCGGCCCGATCGAAGGGTTGAACTCAGGGTCCTGGTCGAGCCTCAGGCTCTTGGCGACCTTGCGCGCGAGATCGCGCGAACCCAGCACCTCGACCTCGGAATCGATGATCGGAGAGGCGTTCGGCAGGGCCGAGAGCGTGGCGGTCCCCTGCTCCTGCTGGGGCGCGACCTGCTGCTCGCGCGCGTTGATCATCAGGCGCGACGTCGCCGTGTAGGTCGGCGTCTGGTGCGCGGTTATCAGGACGGCGATGGCGATGCAGTTCAGGAGCGCAAGCAGGAACGCGCCCAGCCGCCGGCGAAACGCCGCGATCAGCTTGTGCAAGTCGAGGCGATCGGAACCGTCGCCTCCGCCAAGTTCGGACTCCACATGGATGATCGCCTGATCAGCGTCCACCGGCCCGCGATACCGTTCCAACGCTTTCATACTCTTGCCTCGCTGGACGCTCCGTCCGAGGACGGCCGGGCGTCTACGCCAATCAACGCTGAAGGATCAGCGCCAGGCTCAAACTCTGGTCATCAAAATCCGTGCCGCGGCTCTCGCCGGAGGATTCCAAGGTCTCGTACTTGTACCGCAAGCCGATGCCGACGGTGCGATTGAGCAGATAGTTCGCGCTCAACCCCACGCCATAGCGCCGGTCATTGCGGTCGATGCCTCTATAATCCTGATCTGTGCCCAGTATTTGTCCAGAAATGATCAGGTTCCTTAAAAGTTCATAGTCGGCCCTAAGCTCTACTGTACGGGCGACGAAGGCCGGAGAATCCGCAAGCGGGCTGTCGGTGACCCGCTGGGTGGCGGTGAGACCCACAGTGATCAGGGGCGTGGGATACCAATTCAGCCGCACGCGATAGTGCGGATTCGAGACATCGTCGTAGCTGCCGTCGTCGAAGGTCTGGTGGATGTAGCCCACGCTGGCCTCGCCGGTGATCAGGCGCGTGATCTCCCAATCGACGCCCGCCAGCGCCGTCACGCCCTTGGAATCCCGGTTCACCGGAGATGTCTCGTCGTAGTTCATCTGCTGGGCGCCCACCTCGACGAACAACGCGGTCGCGGGGCTGACGGCGTAGGCCAGTTTCGCCGACACCTCCGCCTCGGTGCGGTCACGATAGTCCTGGTCGATGACGGTTCCGCCGGGTTCGAAGCCATCGTCGTAGTCGAACTTCGACAACTCGGCCGTGGCCACCAAACGGGCGCGACCGAACTCCTGACGCGCCACAACGCCGATATTGTCGGTGGTGAACTGGATCGGCTCGGCCGGATCGACCGCATAGGCCATCTGGTTTCGCGCCTCGACCTGGTCGGCGTGAGCGGCGCGGACGTCGATCGTGGTGCGCCGACTGACGTCGATCCGCCCCCGACCGCTCACGCGCCAGGTATCCGCGTCTTCGGAGCTGAACTTGTCGTAGCGGCGGAGATTGGCCTCCAGATTGACCTTGGCGGCGTGCCGCGGCCAGTCCGACTGCAGTTCCAGTTCCGGCGCGACACTATAGATCGTGTCGGACACCTGGTCCGAGCGCGCGAAGATGTTGTCGTCCCGCTCAACGCGGAACGTGACCTTGGGATAGAGGATGAAGCCGCTGGCGCGTATGCCCAGGGCCTCGTAGCCAGGACGGGCGCGCTCCAGCACGCCGACATTCTCGCCCCGCTTGAAGAGCGGGTCCTCCTGCGCCAGAGCCCCCGTCGCCGGAAGCAGGGCTGCAGCCGCCCCGAGCAGGGAGAGCGCAAGACGCGGCGACGGAGTGATGCGACAATTCATGCGACCCCCACGCGCCGTCTTCCGGCCATTCGGCGCCGCCGGACAGGTTCGACCGGCTACGCTTGTTCTCTCGACGCAGACCATCAGATGACGCGAAACTCGGCAACCCCCTGGATCGGCCGCAAAAACGACCGTCGAGACGTCTGCCTTTGGCCCCTTTCCTGAGGCATATTGCGTGCTCGGTCGGGGAAGAAATTCGTTGAATCGGAGTCCTGGATGAAAGCGTCCCTCAAG
>JAEXKM010000167.1 GCA_023445705.1 Pseudomonadota bacterium | reverse complement strand
GATGAGAATGATAGCGCTGTTTGGCATGCTAATTTCATTAAAGAAGAGGAATCGGTTAGATTCAGTGAAAGACTTCCTTCTCATGAACTAATGAAAATAAAGACGAAAATATCTTACGATCAATCTGAACTGATAGATGACGTTATCTTCGCCAATACTTTTTTCGCGCTGGAAGAAACAGGACTGGCATACCCATGTATCTCAGATAAAGATGACATGCCGGAAATTGATGCTTGGCTAAGGGTGTTTTCCGGTGCCTATCGTGTTAAAGAGAATAAATATTTCGATGCAAGCCGTACTCGTGATTGGTATGTTGGGAAAGATGTTGAAAAAGAGAAAATTAAGCGAGTCGCGAGAGTTTTATTCGGTGATAACAACTATCAAGATGGGTTGACGCGTATATTAAAGCAGTTTACTGATTTGAAACATCCAGCAGGATTAATTAGTATCGGCAAGTTGTTTCTTAAAGTTGCTAAACCTGGCGATAATTACTGGCAATGCGGTAATTGTGGGCGAATTCACTTACATTTAGGGTTCAATCATTGTACCCGTTGCGTAAACCCGCTCGACATTAAACCCAGCGGAGTTGTCGAAGAGCTATGGGAAGAAAATTTTCTTGGTAAACGCATTGTACGTGGAGAGCGAGACGGAGTTAAACGTTTCCGGCTGAACGTCGAAGAATTGACGGGACAAACGGATGATTTCTCCGATCGTCTGCGTAAGTTCAAGGGTATTTTCGTCGATAAGATGAGTGAACTTGAAAAGCTAGATGCGGAAATAGATATGCTTGCTGTTACCACGACAATGGAAGTTGGAATTGATATAGGTTCACTTCAGTCTGTTTATCAGGCGAACATGCCGCCTCAACGGTTTAACTACCAGCAGCGCGTCGGTCGAGCTGGGCGACGCGGTCAAGCTTTTTCTTTCGTTATCACATTTTGTCGCGGACGTACTCATGATGCTTACTATTTCGCCCATCCTCATGCGATCACCGGTGATCCACCGCCGCCGCCCTTTCTGGCGGTAGATCACGATGCCATTCCATTAAGACTTATGCGGAAAGTATGGCTTAGAGCTGCATTTAATCTTTTACGCGAAGAGGATCATAAAAACGGAACAACTTTCCCTGGAGATAAGCTCGTTCCTCCTGATATTCATGGCGAATATGTTTCTACGCATGATTACTATCATAGCGATGAAACAAATTGGGCTGAACGATTGCTGGGAGCATTGAAAGCGACTCAGAATATACATGATCGTTTTATTGAAGCAGCAACATTCGCTCCAGAGCAAAAACAACGTCTTTATTCCGCATTAAATGCAGAAAGAGTAATTGATGAAATCGCTGAACTGAATGCTTATGTCCCTGAAGAAGATATGGGGCTCGCTCGTTTCCTGGCCGAACACGGTAAACTGCCGATGTATGGAATGCCGACACGGGTGCGCAACCTTTATTTGGGATTGCGTAAAACAAAAGGTCTAAATGCTCAAGAAGAATACGAATGGTCGACGATGGATCGAGATCTTGATCTCGCAGTTTTCGAATATGCTCCCGGTTCTGTATTGATTAAGGATAAGAAAAAGCATGAGGTTATAGGCTTTACAGGCAATTACCAGGAACCACAGGTCAAAAATAACCGAATATCGGATCTATCGACGGTAGGCTCCTGGCAGGAGTCATGCAGCCATGTAGCAATTTGCCCGGCATGTGGCTCCGCCAAGCTGGAGTTACATAAGCCTGGCAGCGATATTAATTGCGAGGATTGCCGCGCTCCTATTAGTCCTGACGAATTCAGGCTTTATATCACGCCCGCCGCTTTTCGCACGGATTTCAAACCCAAAGACGATATAGATAGTTTTATCCGCATGTCGTTGAAAACCACGGCGACAGTGTTGCATGAAGGCATTCCAACAAAATGCGATTCTTTCACTGTGCAACGCGGCGAAGTGACCATCCTGCGCCTCAACGATGGTCCTATTAATGGAGAAAAGGAAGGTGAACGATTTACTGTCGACTTGGTAACCGATCAAAAAGCACCGATGCCCTTTTCTACATATTGTTCGTCAGTTAAAGGCGAGCAGGCTATCGATTCAGGATGGCTGGAATCGCACAATAACCCGCGCTGGCAGTTTAGCGGCAAGAGAAAAAGTTTTGGGCTTATATCGAGCAAAGAGACCGAATCGCTTCATCTTGAACTAACGAAATTCGATACTCGCCTTAATCTGAATATGGTCGCCAGATACGGAGAGTACATGAATTTGCCTACGCGCGCCGCGGCTATCAGCGCAACCCAGATATTGACGCATAAAGCAGCGCTCTATCTGGATGTTTCGCCAGATGAATTTGAAATACTTGAACCCCGACTACATCTTGGTAAACCCATATTGCAAATCGCCGACGCGTTAATCAACGGTTCAGGATTATGCAGACGGCTTGCCGAACCAGCAACTGCTAACGGCTTACCTTTGATAGTCAAATTATTACATGAGATTCTCGAAGAGAAAAACGACTGGCCGATGGTTGATTTTCTAAAAAATGATCACCCGACTCAGTGCAAAACCGCGTGTTACAAGTGCATACAGCGCTATGGCAACCGTCAGTATCACGGCTTGTTGGACTGGCGTTTAGGTATGGCCTATTTACGAGCGATGGTTATGCCTGAATTCGCATGCGGCCTGAACTCCGTCGACTGGAACCAACCGGAAATGAAAGGCTGGCGAGA
>JAEXKM010000149.1 GCA_023445705.1 Pseudomonadota bacterium | reverse complement strand
CAGGAAGCTGATGCCTTCGTGCTTCTTGGTGAAATCGGTCCGCACCAGACAGAAGCACCAGTCAGCCCACTGGGCCCCTGACGTCCAGATCTTCTGGCCGTTGACCAGGAAGCTGTCGCCTCGATCCTCGGCCTTGGTCTGAAGGCTGGCCAGGTCCGACCCGGCCCCCGGTTCGGAGTAGCCCTGGCACCAGCGCAACTCGCCCCGCGCGATTGGGGGGATATGCTGCGTCTTCTGGGCCTCAGTCCCGTATTCCAGCAGGGTTGGTCCGAACATCATCACCCCCATGCCGCCGATGGGGTTCCAGGCGCCGATCGCAGCCATTTCGTCACGCAGAACCTGCGCTTCCTTGAACGACAGACCGCCGCCGCCATAGGCCGCCGGCCAGGTGGGCACGCCCCAACCGCGATCGGCCATCCGCTGCTTCCAAAGCGCGGCGTCTCCCTCCCAGGTAACCGGGGCCTCGCCGCCGACATTGCCGCGCCCTTTTAGCGAGCTCGGGAAGTTCGCCTCCAGCCAGGCCCTTGCCTCGGCTCGAAAGGCGGCCAACTTGGTGTCCGGTGCATCGCTCATTGTCGCATCCTCGCCAATGCAGAAGCCTCGCTCGAACTGTCGCAGCCGACCATCTCTGGTCGAGTTCGTGCTGGTCGCATCCGAAACCGTATCGTGCCAATACGGATTCGTAAAATCCCTATTCCCGCCGATTTGTTTGGGGATTGTTCGATCGATTTAGGCGCCTCATCCGATCGGCTTTGGGTTGCCGGCTTTGCGCCGCTAGCCACGGTGGGCGAAAATTGGCTAGGTTCGGAACTAGCTAGCGCGTTCCTGCGCCGACGTCAGAATGAAGTGTCATCGCCTGGGCATGCCAGACCAATCCTCTTCCGCGCGGCGCCAGCCGAATGTTAAGGCCCGGCGCGAAGAAGTGCTCGACGAGGCTTCCCGCCTTCTCAACGCCAACGGCGTTTCCCAGACGACATTGCAAGACTTGGCGAATGTCCTCGGGGTAACGCGCAATGCGCTCTACTACTACTTCAGAGACATTGAGGATCTCATCTTCCAGGTGTACCGGCGGTCCTGTGAGATCCTAGCGGGCCATCTGGTGGAGGCGACGGAGGGGGGCGGCTCTGCGCTGGAGGTGCTGCAGGGTTTCGTTACGCGCTGTCTGGACCCAGACCACCCGCAAATGGCGGCGCTAAACGAGTACGGGCTGCTGCAGCCTGCTCACCATGCCGCCATCCTCCGCATCTATGACGACGTGGTCGCGAGGTTGTCGCGCCTTCTGGAGGACGGCGCCCAATCAGGTGAACTTAGGCCCTGCCATGCGCCGACCGTGGCGCGCACAGTCATCAGCCTTATCCACTGGGTTCCGCTGCCAGGGGGCTGGACGGCGAAGTCAGACGGTGATCGGCGCCGGGTCGTAGTTGCGCTGAACGATCTGCTCGCGGTCGGCTGGGCCGCGCAGCGGGAGCCTGCCTCCTGCTTAGACCCGATAGATCTGTCACCGCTCCTGGTGCGGGCAAGCGATGGCTTTGATCAAGATGTCATCGCCCAGGTCAAGCGTGAGACCATACTCGTCATGGCTTCGCGCATGTTCACGTGCCGCGGGGTCGACGCCACCTCGCTAGATGAGATCGCCGCGACGCTGGGGACGACAAAGGCGCGCTTGTATCGCTACGTCGGCGACAAGCAGACCCTGGTGGGCGCGTGCTTTGCTCGGGCAGAAAAAATCTACGACTACATCATGGGCCAAGCCCTGATGCAGGGCTCCACAGCGATGGACCACATCGTCGCTCTGCTCCGCGCCAACGCCATGGCGCAGCAACATAAGGAGTTGCAGCCGCTTCGCTATGGTAGCGCCATCGGTGCGCTGCCGGAGATCGAGCAGGTGCGGGCGGCCCAACGCCTGCAGGCGCGCAACGAACAGTACACGGAGCTGTTTCGCGCGGCGAAGTTCGAAGGATCAATGCGCGATGTCGATCTTGAGCTTCTCAAGCAAGTGATGCCCGGCGGATCTGCTTGGCTCTGGAAGGACTTCGCCAAGCAGCAGTCAGAGGACTTCGCCTTGGTCGCAGCCGAGACGACCGACGTCCTGCGCCTAGGTTTGCTGGCGACGTAGGTTCGGGCGGCGTCAGCCGGTACACGACTTCGGAGGGTAAGAGGCGGGCGACGCCCGATGCGAATAGACGCATCAGGGAGGGGACGGGTCCCGCCAATTGATTTTACGATTGGGTTTGATACCATCACCTCAACGTAACTGAGGGCTGCTCCGGCATGTCGAGCCAAGCGCTCAGGTCGAACATGTCTGCATGTCCGGCGCCGTTCGTGCGGGTCGGAAGTGCTGTGCGACGGGCGAGGATAGTATGGCTGACGGCGTCACTACCGATTTGGAAGCGTTCCGCCTCGAGGTTCGGGACTGGCTGAAGCAGAACTTCCCACAGTCCCTCATCGGCCGAAGCGACCTGGCGGCGCTGGAATCTCCGGCCCCCGTCGAGGGCGACTACAAGCTCTGGAAAGAGCGAATGGCCGATCGCGGTTGGGGCGTGCCGACCTGGCCGGCGGCCTATGGCGGCGGCGGTCTGTCATCTGAGCAAGCGAAGATTCTGCGCCAGGAGATGGCCGCGATCGGAGCCTGGAACCCCATCGTTGGCATGGGCATCATGATGTTCGGACCGACCCTGCTGGAATACGGGACCGAAGCCCAGAAGGCGCAGCACATCCCCCCGATCGCGCGGGGCGAGTTGCGCTGGTGCCAGGGCTACTCCGAACCGGGGGCCGGGTCGGACCTGGCCAGCCTTCAGACCAAGGCCGTGGATCGAGGCGACAGCTTCCTGGTCAACGGCCAGAAGATCTGGACGTCAGGGGCCCAGTGGGCTGACTGGTGCTTCTGTCTGGTGCGGACCGATTTCACCAAGAAGCACGAAGGCATCAGCTTCCTG